>JANQSM010000184.1 GCA_028284025.1 Alphaproteobacteria bacterium
GCAAATTTGGGAAAGGTAAAAACAAGGCAGATCGTGCCCCCACCACCACGCTCGCCTGACCTTTTACAATGGCACGCCAGGTTCTGCGGCGCTGGGCCGGGGTTAAATCAGAGTGCCATACCGCAGGTGTAACGCCAAAGCGGCGCTTGAATCTTTCTAACCACTGATTAGAAAGAGCAATTTCAGGCAACAAAACCAGCACTTGTCCATGATTGTTGGGAAATTTACGCAAACACTCCAGAATTGCTTCAAAGTACACTTCTGTTTTACCGGATCCTGTGACACCATCAATAACGGTAGCAGAAAACCCATCTGTAAGGCCATCTGCGCCAAGGCGTGTATGAATATACTCAATCGCCTGTTGCTGTGCAGATGTAAAAGCGACCGGCGAAGGTGGAAAAGATGTCACCGCAAAGCTTCTATCATCGGTGTCATATATGGCCTGAATGGCCCCTGTCTTCTCTAATCCACTAAGGACAGCAGCGGAAGCACCGGTTTGCTTTTGAATGGTTTTGCTGTCTGCCTCTGTTTGTGTTTTTAAAAAGTCCAGAACAGCCTGACGGGCCTTCGTTACCCGTAACCCGCTGGGAACATTGCAGAATTTATATTTTTTGCGGGTAAGGGGGGGATCCAGGGCACTGTCCAAAGGCATCATCATTTTGGTGACAGCTCCCACAGAGGATAAAGTATAGTCTGCAACCCATTGTATAAAATCAATATTTACTGATGAAATGGGCGGAAGATCTACAGTCTCCAGCACGGATTTAAGCCTGTCCCGTGAAAAAATTTCATCTCCCAGGGCAGGCTCTTGAACAACGCCATAAAGCCGTCGTGGACCAAAAGGAACCCGCACAAAACTGCCAGGTTTCAAAGCCATATCGTCGGGGGCAAGATAATCAAATGCTTTGTCAACCGGTGCCGCGACCAAAACGCGCCAGGCCGGCGAGACATCAGAAGATTCTGCTAACAGACTAGCTTGCGAGTTTTCAGTTAATTTACCCAATTTACTTAATTTTCTTAATTTACTTGGCATTTTATCCTAAACCTTCTACAAAGAGGCACAGTCAGAATATAAACATAGAGGAACAAAAGACATGAAATTTTTCGTAGATACCGCTGATGTGGACGAAATCAAGGAAATCGCAGCAACCGGCTTGTTGGACGGGGTAACAACCAACCCATCTTTGGTGGCTAAAACCGGCCGCAAGTTCACCGATATTCTAGAAGATATCTGTAAGGTCGTCGAGGGACCGGTTAGTGCCGAGGTCGCGGCGACAGATTATGCGACAATGATCAAAGAGGGGAAGAAACTTGCCAAAGTGGCGGATAATATTGCCGTGAAGGTGCCCTTAACAATGGATGGTCTGAAAGTATGCAAAGAATTATCTGATGCTGGAACCATGGTCAATGTGACCTTATGCTTTTCTGCCGCTCAGGCCCTTTTGGCGGCAAAGGCAGGGGCAACCTTTATTTCACCGTTTGTCGGGCGGCTGGATGATATCAGCCATGACGGTATGCAGCTGATCGCAGATATCTGTACGATTTACAATAATTACCCGGAATTTGAAACCGAAGTTCTGGTGGCCAGCATCCGCCACCCAATGCATCTGGTAGAATCCGCGATGATGGGCGCCGATGTGGCGACCCTCCCGCCAAAGGTAATTCACCAGTTGTTTAAACACCCTTTGACGGATAAAGGTTTGGCTGCCTTTGTAGAAGACTGGAAAAAAACGGGTCAGTCTATTCTGTAGGGCTATTTAGCAAGCTGGTGTTTGTAATTTTTGCTTGCTTTCCTTCTATCGATGCTGTAGTTTCCCCAAAGGAAAAATTGAGGTAGAAAGGCAACGTCCGATGGATGCAGGGGATCAAGACTCTGACACTAAAGAATTTCACACCTTTTCTTTGGGTGCTTCCGATGCTGCACTTGGACTTGTACGGGAAGAATTGCAAAAAGCATCGGGTAGAATTGATGCATGCCTGACTGACTTGCGGCCAGAGTCTTCGGCTTCCAGTATTTTGAGGGAACTCAAAACCGGATTTGAAAAAACATCAGAGGCGATAGAAATCTTGAAGCAATGGATAAAAGAACAGCTTCTTCGTCTGACTGGATCTTCTGACCCTAAAAACATTGTTCTTAAAGATATACCCGCTGACTCCCTTGCCGTAATAGAGACAGAACGCAAGGCAAATGAAGCTTACACGCGTGTTTTTAAAAAACTATACCAGATGCTGGTCTTGCTGTTAGATCGCGCTATCGATCAAGTCGAAAGTAGGCAAGAGAGAGTCAATGAATTATTTAGGTACTTAGAGCGGATTGTGGATGAGAACAGAGGAACAGGAGCGAGGGCAGAGGACAATCCCTTGCGTCTATTACCCAATCCGGGCTCGGGTGCTCCGATTGAGGTTATTGCAGGCCTTCGGTCATCAATGGAAGAACAAATATCGCAACTTGAGAGCTCTTTCCAGCCGGGGGAAACCCTACCAGAGAGACAGGGTGAAGTTGTCAACCGCGTGCGTACAGTTCTTACGGCTATGTGTGATTACCTCACTGCGCTGGAAGATCTGATCCCAGCAGAGGATAGCATTATGGGTCTAGAAGAGGAAATAGGAAATCTAACAAAAATTTTGGAGGAACGGATTGACCATGGTGATCAACAAAACATTGCTTTCGTGGGAGTACTAAGAGAGCGTGCCAAGCAGATGTAAGGTAGAAGGGGGACAACCGCGTTCCAGATAAAGCCAGATGAAGCCAGATGAAGGAAGTATTTTATGACTCAAAACATGCCTGTTTTTTCTATAGAAGACCAGCGCCCGGTTGTGGCCGCTTTGGTGGAAGAATTTCAAAAAGGGGTTGACTATCTTGAAGCCCAAATTGCTGAAGCTGACAATTCACAGGACCAGCAAGACCTGGGGATTATCCGGGCTTCTTTAGTAAAGTTAATCGAGCAAGCTCAAAATGCCATGTCTATCATACATGACGAACTTGTTAAACAATTTGGACCGGAAGCTCCTGATAAACTGCGCTTCACTAATCCAGACCTTAAACCTTCACAGCTTCAAGGAGAACTTTCCTTTATTCCCGTAATGTATCAGCAGCTTTATGGCTCTTTAATCGGGAGTTATAAAGTTATTTTTGAAGAGGTGCAACGACAAACTGAGCAACGTTATCAGGCTCTCGAAGAAAAAGCGCGGACTCTTGGAGAACAGCGGGCAGCTATAGACCCTAGCTTTCCGCTGACTTTTTATTTAGACGGTATAAGTACTTCTGATCCAGATGGAGTTGCTTACAGCAAAAATCAAGCTCTTGCCCATGATATTAGAGAGGATATAGTTTACTTGAGGGACCTTTTGCAAGATCCTGATGTAGATCCAGACGAAAAGGGGGATGCCGGGGCTTTACTGGCTCTTGGTCACGAAGAGGCTAAGTTTCTTCAAATGGCTCAAGATCTTAATCAGTTTTCAGATAGGTTTGGGCATCTTCACGAACAGATTTTGGCCCAGGGTTTAAAAATCATATCCGACAAATATAAACAAGAATATATGATTAAGAGATTACCAGGTACAAGTATAATGGGTCATATTCTTAGGCGTTTTGGCAGAAGAGATTCTGGGCAAAAATCGTAAACCTGTCTTACTCTTCCTTAATGAAAAAATCAGCAATTGCTGGTAAACTAAAAATCTATGACCCAAAAAGTTATTGATCGCCTGGGGCTGACCGAACGGGATGTGCTGGATTTTCTAGCCAAAAACCCTGATTTCCTGATGCGCCACCCGGAAGTATGCAAAATGCTGATGGCACCCGACCGCTTTCAAGGCAGAGAAGGTCTTGCCGACGATAGCCCGGTGGTGGACTTACAACACTTCATGGTGGGCAGCTTGCAACGCGAAATCCAGGATCTGAAAAAACAGGGCGGCGATTTGGCGCATAAAATGCGCACTTCACATGATTATCAGCACCGGGTTTTTAATGCAGTGGGCCTTTTGCTTAATTCCAGCTGTTTTGAACATTTTATCCATAACATAGCCTATGAACTGGCTGGCTGTCTTAATGTCGATATCGTGACACTGAATGTGGAAGGGAAGCACATTGGCTTGTCCAAGGACAAGATGAGTGGCGTGCAGGTTCTGCCAGAAGGGACGGTGGATCAAATTCTGGGAGTAAAGAATGATATTATCGTTGAACAGAATGTAACTTTGGCTGACAAAGCATTATTTGGTGCGGTGACAGATATTATCCAATCCCAGGCATTAATGCGTTTGAAAATCAGCCCGGCCAGTCCACAGGGGTTATTGGCAGTTGGGTCTAAATTACCAGAAGATTTATCCGTTGATGCCAGCATTCAAGGCCAGCTTTTGTTTCTGGCCCATACAGTACAAAGTTTGCTGCGTCTTTGGCTGGATTTACCCCCTTATTAGACCAGTTTCCTTAAATCAGCGGGTCAGGCCAAATTTCTCAAGGCCTTTTGGTGTGAGTGTAAAGAGGCATTTCCCTTCGTCAAAAGTAGCCAAGTCCATCGCGATAAGTGCGGAGAAAAGTGCATTGAAAATTATTTCACCATTTAAACTGTACCTATTTGATAAAACAGAAATTATAGCCATTTTTGAGATACTGAAATTATCAGCTGTATGCACCCTTTTTGCTATAGTGGCCATTATTGAACCTAGGTTCTCTTCTGTCAGACCAAGGTCGATCAGACCTCTGCGGCCGACTTCTACTACTCTCGCATGACGGGCTCTCCGCTCATTTTCATCCGTGGTTACATTCTCTGAGGTCTCAAGAGCCAGACTGCCAAATAGAGCATGCATCTCCAGCAAATAAGTTAGTGGCTCTTCTAATTCATCTAAAAAATTTTCTGCCATGTCTTGCTCCTTTTATATTGAACGCTAGATCTCTTTAGGAAAACCTTATATGGGAAATAGGGTGTTGCGTCAAGGCCAAATCCGATGGGTGGGGCGAAAAGATCGGCAAAGAAAAGTGTAAAGGTTTGGTTAATTTTACGCTATAGTGGGGTGTAAGTAGGTTGTATGACAGAAAATTCGTTAGAAAAAACAAAGAATGAGTGGTTTTCATATTTGAAAGACGAGAAAAATACGTCCAAACACACTCTTTCGGCATATAAACGTGATCTGGGTGCGTTTTTAGCCTTCTTAAGCGGGTATTTGGGGGGGGAAGTACGGCTCAATCAACTTTCTGGACTGGAATCTGCGGCGTTTCGTGCCTGGCTAGCGGACTTAAACGCTCAAAACAAGCATCCTAGTTCTATTGCCCGGCATTTTTCTGCTGTACGCAGCTTTTTTAAATACCTGGATAAAAACGGTATTGCCAAAAACACTGCCATTCAATCTATTCGCACACCTAAATTGCCTAAATCCGTTCCCAAGGCGGTCAGTGCCAAGGATATCAAGGAATTTCTGGAGTTGGCCAGCCGATCTGAAAAGCCGCGCTGGGTTCGGCTGCGGGATGTGGCGATCTTAACGTTATTGTATGGTTGCGGGTTACGGATTAGTGAGGCGTTAGATCTTAACTTTGAAGACAGGCCCAAGGGAGAAACAGTTTTGGTGCAAGGAAAGCGTAACAAACAACGCCTGGTACCGGTTTTACCAATGATTGTTGAGCTGGTAGAAGGGTATTTAGCCGTGTGCCCCCATGATCTGACAGAGGGGGATCCCTTATTTGTCGGAACCCGCGGTAAACGCCTAAGTCCCCGCATTATCCAGCGGGAGGTGGAGCGCCTGCGCCGGGAAATGAACCTGCCCGATTCCACAACACCCCATGCCTTGCGACACAGCTTTGCCACCCACTTGCTGGGCCGTGGGGGGGATTTGCGCGAAATTCAGGAACTGCTGGGCCATGAAAGCTTAACGACCACCCAGCGCTATACCAAGGTGGATGTACAGCAATTGATGGATGTGCATGGATCCGCCCATCCACGGGCGAAAAAGGCTTGATACTGCAGACTTAAGAATAAAAACCATCCAGGTGTTGCTTTTTAGAATATAGCTTGCTAAGAAAGGGTCTATGGCAAATATATTTGATGAATCTGAGGATTCCCTTCCCGTTAGAAACTGGGAGCATCTTACTGTTGAGCAAAGGGCTGGGGTGCCTCTGAATCAGCGGAGGGAGACCTATGAATTTTTAAATGAAAAATACATATGTCGTGGTGTAATAATGGCCTTTGCTTATGCACCCTTTCCTATTGTTGCTGCTTTTTCTAACCCGGCTTTGAGAGATTTATTGATAAGGAATAATAAATTGCTTTTGCTGGTTATTCCTTATCTTGGTTTGGTTGCTTGTTTAATGTATGTTGCTGGTCGATGTGCTCAAAAAAATGCTAGAGATTATACTAAGATGTGTAATAGACAAATTGCGGCGCACAGGCGGGCTAAAAGAACCCACGGGATTTCCCGTTAATCTAAAAATAATATTTCCAATAAGAGGAAGGCTTCCTGCAAGATGGCGACGCGTCAGCGTTTCAAGTTTATCAAAAATCTGAAACGTCTTTTAAGAAGATCGACCTGATCCACCACGCTCTTGTTGATTAGCCAATTCGACAAGTCTACTGTTGATACAAGGCCCGCGGGGCTTGGAATGTGGGTGCTCCTTCAGGATTTCTTCTGCGGTACGACCTGATTTTAATTCCCTCGCATTCAATGATACAATCCTAACATCCCCCCACTTTTCAATATATTCTCTCATAACACGCATGGCATTATCAGAAAAATTCCCGTCTGATCTCGAAATTATGTAGGTTACCTCATGATCTCCAGCCTTACGGGTAACAACCACAGATCCATTTTCAGCCTCGTTAGCTAAAGCAAGAGC
>JANQSM010000214.1 GCA_028284025.1 Alphaproteobacteria bacterium
CACGTGACCCTGAAGCCAGTTTACGTGCCGAGTCCGCAACTTCCTGGGTTACGCGGCCTAATTGTCTGTTTGCAGTTGCTGCTGCCCTGTTGGTTACAAATGTTAAGCTCATTTTCTTACTCCTTACTTCGGACGTTTACCGTCCATCCTGAACGTCACTGCATATATGCAGTAAATGGTTTTACATATTCCTAGGAAGATTAATGCTAGAAGCGTGCCAACTTTGGATTTATGGCTAATATGTTGTAATTAAAGGATTTTTTAGAGGTGGGAAAGATTGAGGGTACATGTGCAGGCAATTATTGCATACAGTTCTGGGGAAGTTTTTTCCTTTTTAATCAAGAAACTGGGTAAATTATGCAGAAACGGAAACAGTGCCTTCAAGCAAATCAGAAGAAGGCTTTGTTTCTTCCTGTGAATCAGATTTTGATGTCTGATTATATGCCTGACTTTGACTTTGCCCTTGAGGGGCAGGGGTTGCTTTTCCTTTGGCTGCTTCCATTGACAACTGTTTCCAGGATGCGTGAAGTGGCTCAAGTAATTTGATAGCATCTATTGCTGGTTGAGGATCGTTGTTAAAATCAACATTTGGCAGGCGGTTTAGAATATAACTGAATAGTTTATCCAGATTCTGAGAGATTTCTCCCCCATTTTCCATATCCAGTGTTTGCCACATGTGGGAAATAATTTCAAAAGCCTTTTTGTTGGATTTCCAGCGTCGCTCAATATCATTGTCTTCGATCGCCCGGACAGCCTCTTTTAAAGAACCGATGGCTTTGTCATACATCATGAACACCAGCTTCTCTGGAGAAGCTGTCATAACCTCCTGCGTCAGATATGGATTAGGGGGTGTTTTAGTATTCATGTTTCGCTTTCTGTTTATTCTCTTCCAGTTTTTTATATGCCTACTTTTAGTTAAGCATATGATTATTAAGAAAGTTTAACCATCCTGGTTGTTATTTAGGGCATCAAATGCCTGAGACACACCCTGGCGTGTACTTTCAAACTGTGTCAGGGCTGTTTCCATTCGAATGAACTGATCCAGCAGACGTGTGCGTTCTCGTTCAAGGCGATCCAACATCTGATCAATCCGATCCTGGGTCGTGTCATTTAGATCATTCACTTCTTGAATGCGTTGATCAATTGTTCCGTTGTTAGGGAGTGTGATGCGGTCAATCTCTTCATAGAAGGAAGCCGCAAAACCGACTGTGAAATCTACGGTAACAGTACCGGATGTGCTGGAAGGACCATTGTAGAAAACTTCAAGGCCGGCGGCATCCCCTCCGATAACAGAAATACGGGAGCCATTAATTTCAACCAGAGAAGAATCTCCTCCAATGTCAGCAGAGGTAATATCCCCGTTGACATCTACCGTATAGTTAATATCTAGTCCGCCAGAGATATAGGTCATATCCCCGTCAAAACCTAATACACTAAAGTTGGTGGTAGACGTGGTCGCCTGGAATGAGAAGAACCGTTCAAGGTTTTCCGGGTTATTCAACAAAATTTCATCCAGCTTTTCTTCGTCTACCTGCATGCGCAGACTGTTACTGAATGACTGTTCTCCGGTCTCCGGGTCTGTAACAGTTGCATCAGTAAACTCAATACCAAGCAGGCCAATGACTGAATATTCCTGGCTGACCCCTTGCACAGTCGTGTTTAACATAGCATCAATACGTTGTTTGATATCGCGCATAGTGGGGTCCTGGAAAAGGGGACCGACAAGTGTTTCGGCAAGCCCATCTTCACTTTCCGGAGCTTGTCCCTGGGCTTCAATGAATTCTGCAATGGCGTTGTAGGAAAGAACCATCGCTTGGACAGCTTCTTTCACTGCATTCAAATCCTGCTCAATTTCAATTGTAACGGTAGTGCCAGGTTCGGCAGCAAAGAAAGTAAAGGTAACACCGTTACTGTTAACTGTGTTGCTTTCGCTTTCAAAAATCTTGTTGTTGTCAAAATTGAGTGCGGCTGCCAACCCACTATCATTGGAGAAAGTTACGTCATCTGAGCCACCATTAATCACAAGTCTTACCCCTTGTGATCCAAAGTTTTCCAGAGATGCGACAGTGGATCCAAAAGCTGTATTGATTTGACTGACCAGGGAATTGGCAGTATCTACGTCAACATCATAGTTGATTGTTTGAGTGACAGCGCCAATAGTGATATCAAATGACCCGTCTGCAATCGTACCGGATGTCAAAGTTTCCATAGTTGCAGTCGCATTGTAAATCAATTCAGATTGGTGTCGGGTAGGATCACTAATGCCGTCTAGTGTATATTGAGCCATTTGGGCGGTTTGCAGGACATCTTCAAAACCTTGGCTGTGATAGGCTTGTACATCCATTCCAATTGCAACCAGGATTCCTCCTGGATCTGCGATGGACAAGTTTTGTCCACGATTATCTGGACCCAGGGCATCGTTGGTTGTGAGGCGGATTCTGTAGGTTCCATCCCCGTTGTCTTGAACGGACGCATCAACCCCGACAGGCACATCCATTTGGTTGGCAATATCAGTTAAGCTCATGCCTGTGGTAATGTTTAGATTCCGGCCTTCAATATAGATTGTTCCTTCAATTCCTAATGCCGCGTTAGGGTCAGCATAATCACTGGAAAAAAGATTATTCGGCGTTGCTTTCTTTGTGATTTCAAGACCATATAGAATCTCACCACTGTCCTGGAATGTAATATCTTGCCCAGTATCATCGCTGGTAAGAATCAAATAATGCTCAGTATCAGAGGCAGAAACAATACTGGCTGTTACATTAATAGGGACATTTGCTGTGGTAGAATCTCCGTCATCATCGTAAGAAGCGTTATTAATTGCGTCCCGAATATCCAGGAGAGAGGCTCCAGAGTTAATTTCAATAAAGGCACCGTTGATAACAATTTGTCCATCTCCTAATCCCAAATCAGCCGTATTACTGGTTTGGGCGGCGCTGCTAACTTTGTGGGCCCTGGCCGTTTGGATTACTTCAATAGAGCGGGTTCCTGCATCAGCTTCGTTCGTAACACTGGCTCCCAGAATTGCTCCTGCTGCTGAGGCTGTAACAAAACCATTTGGATTAAACAGTGCGTTCTGGCTTCGTCCGCTGGAAGCGAAGCTTTGCTTGTTTTCAAAGATATTACCGGTATTTCCAAAGGTAATTTTACCGCGCAGCGCATCTAAAGAGTTTTTAAAGGTGTCCAGCAGGCCTTTAAAGCTGTTGTATGCTGCAATTTTT
>JANQSM010000185.1 GCA_028284025.1 Alphaproteobacteria bacterium
GATCTGGAAGGAGCTTGTGAAGGCTCATTAGCGTGTTCCACTTGCCATGTCATTGTGGCAGAAGAAGACTTTGAACGTCTGAGCGAGGCAACTGAGGAAGAAGAAGATATGCTGGATCTGGCTTTTGGTTTAACCGCCACATCGCGTCTGGGCTGCCAGATTATTATGAAAGATGAGCTGGATGGACTTACCGTTACACTGCCGACTGAAACAAACAATATGATGTAAGGATGATGGATGACTTCCCCGCTTAACTCCCAATCTAGCTCTGGGCTTAACTCATTGGGATTTGCCAAATCACCCCAGGATACGCGAGTGATTGTGGCAATGTCGGGTGGGGTTGATAGCTCAGTCGTGGCGACCATGTTGGCCGAAGAAGGCTATGATGTCGTGGGGATCACCCTACAGCTTTATGATCACGGCATGGCCATTCAGAAAAAAGGGGCGTGCTGTGCTGGTCAGGATATTTATGATGCGCGCCAGGTTGCCGATAAAATTGGCTTTCCACACTACGTCCTAAATTATGAAAGCCGGTTTAAGCAAGAAGTGATTGATGATTTTACCGAGAGTTATCTGCGCGGTGAAACGCCTATTCCTTGTGTAAAGTGCAACCAAACTGTCAAGTTTCGTGATTTATTGGCAACCAGCAAAGAGCTAAAAGGGGATTGTCTTGCGACCGGCCATTACATTCAACGTGTCATGAATGAAGAGGGGCGTGCAGAGCTTCATCGTGGTCTGGATCCAACGAAAGATCAAAGCTACTTTTTGTTCGGTACAACCCAGGAACAGGTAGATTTTCTGCGTTTTCCATTAGGGGGTCTTGAAAAAACCCAAACCCGCGCATTGGCTGAGAAATTTGATCTTCCAGTTTATGATAAACCTGACAGCCAGGATATTTGCTTTGTGCCTGAAGGACGATATTCCGAGTTGGTGCAAAAACTGCGTCCAGAAGGGGTTGAAGGAGGAGAAATTGTCCATGTCGATGGCCGTGTGTTGGGGCATCATGATGGTATTATTCATTATACAATTGGCCAACGTCGTGGCGTAGGTGTTGGAGGCTTTGAAGATCCGATTTATGTCGTGGGGCTGGATCCAGATACGCGCCAGGTTATTGTTGGCCCGCGTGAATGTTTAGCCAGACCGGGGATTGTGTTGAATGACATAAATTGGCTGGCAGGTAAAATCCCTGTTTCCGGGCGAAAAGTTGAAATCAAGTTTCGTTCTGTAATGCATCCCGAACCAGCACGGGTTTTTAATAATGGAAAGACTTTTACGGTTATCTTTGATACGCCGCAATACGGCATAGCGCCAGGACAGGCCTGCGTGTTTTATGATGGGCCTCGTGTTTTGGGGGGTGGCTGGATTACACGTGAGGAAGTCGCATCAGACGCTGGTACTTTTGAGGCCAATGCGATGGAAGCCGTTTAGTGCTAGATTTTCTGGATCCGATTGGTCTTTATTTCTGGTGGGGTTTGGCAATAATAGCTGCCAGCAGCCAGGCGGCGGAAGTACTTGTTAATCAGCAGTTTAAGCCTCATCCATCCGACCTTGCCTTGTGGCGGGGCTGGGGTGTTGCCTTGGTTTTGCTGCCATTTATTCTGATCACGCCTTATCCTGAAAATTTCTGGTTTTATCCATTGATGGTCGCCAATGGCTTGTTGGTCAGTTACTGCGACTGGAAAGTATTTAAATTAATCACTGATAACGGGGCTGGGGTTGTGACCCGTTGTTTGCCCCTGACGGTTTTGATTTCCTTTGTCATGTGGTGGGCGATTGAACCGCAACAGCTGCTGGATCTGACCACAAGGCCATTATATTTTATCGGCGTTGGGGCAGCTTTGGGACTTTGTATGGCCGGGGTGATGCTGGCCAAGCGTAATCCTTTAAACCTACAGGTGCTGATTGCCCTGGCCCCTGCCATGTTTTTATATGCTGTTGTAGAACAAACCAATAAAATTGCCATGAACCTGGCTCCGATCACTTCGGCTTTATTATACTATTTGTTTATTCAGGCGTTGGTTATCGGCATAGTCACTATCAGCCAGTATCAACGGCTGACGCAAAGGAAGCTTTCGT
>JANQSM010000219.1 GCA_028284025.1 Alphaproteobacteria bacterium
TCCAGACACAGGTTCCACAATTCCAAAGACAGTTTAAAATTAGATTCGATGATGAGGTCGGCGTCTACTTCCGTGGTAGAGGAAGAAGCCCCCATATGAAAAATTACATCCAGGTTTTTGCCGTTTTTCCGCACATAATCCAGCAAGCTATGGGGTGGGATAAAATCAGCCAACTCGTGGCGGGCAAGATTACGCCATTTTTCAGTGTTGCCAAGTATATCACAGACGACAACGGGACCGGCCTGGCGAGCCTCCAAGCCTGCTATCAGACAGGATCCAATAAAGCCTGCACCACCTGTTACCAGAATCATCAATGCTCCTTTTGTGTTATTTCTGTTTGAGTAGTTATACGCTTGTGGGGGTAATTCAACAACCCCTCTTGTTTTTTATGCACATTTGCGCCATGGTACAGTCATGTTAAAACATCGTGCTTTTCAGGACTTTTCTGCCATGGCCAGTGGGGCTGTCGGCTTGGCGGCTGGCGTGCGGGAAGAACTTAAATCCTTTATCCGGGCGCGCATTGATGCCCGGCTACAAAAAATGGATCTGATCACCCGCGAAGAGTTTAAAGCTGTTAAGGCAATGGCAGAACAAGCCAGGCTGGAAAATCAGAAATTAGCCAAAGAACTGGCCGATTTGAAGAAGGGCAGAAAGAAATCTGATCCCAAAGCTGCAAAACCAAAAGCCCGATCTAAAGTTCAGTCAAAGCCTAAGTCTGGCAAAAAAGCCTGAAATCGTTATCCACACACTTGGTCATCCTGCAATTGTTTAACTTGCTCTCTGGCGCACAATTTGTACTAATGGAAAAGGCTATATTGTAGGTTTCAATTTGAAATATACTATATATTGCTGTAATATTATTATAAAAAGTACAAAGTACATATAATATATCTGCCAACCTAAACTTGGGAGAGTTGCTTGATGAAACTAACAACCGCACTGTCTTATCCATCTCAATATAATCCGCTCGACATTGCTGAAGAAGTTGTAACGGCCAACGACTGGTCGTTCAACCGAAGTGATGATGATGAACTGGTGGTCGAACTTGAAGGTCGCTGGACGGATTATCACCTTTATTTTTTATGGCGTGAAGAACTTGGCGCGCTTTATTTTTCCCTGTCGTTTGATGCCCGTGTTCCTGCTTCCAAGCGCAAAGATGCCTATGAATTGCTGGCTCTGGTCAATGAGAAGCTGTGGGTGGGCCATTTTGACCTGATCAGTGATGATGATTGTTTGGTGTACCGTCATACGTTGCCGTTACGTGGCGCAGAAGGCGTGACCGTAGAGCAGTTTGAAGATCTGGTCGATGCTGCCCTGGCAGAGACGGAACGATTCTATCCAGCATTTCAATATCTGATCTGGGGTGGAAAAAATGCGCGTGAATCAATCCAGGTGGCTATGTTTGAAACCATCGGGGACGCTTAAAGTCTAAAGTTCTATGACATCGATTCTTTTGATTGGCTGCGGAAACATGGGATCTAGCATGTTGAAGGGCTGGCTGGATCATTTTAAAGATCCAACAACTTTTTATATTGTAGATCCAAATGTGCATGATGTGGCAGGCCATGCTACTCATCAGGTGCATTTTTTTAAAAACAGCGAAAATCTGCCTCGTGAGAAAATGGATGCCATTATTCTGGCCGTTAAGCCGCAGTTATTTCATAGCCATGCCCTAAACTTAAAAAACTATGCAGGAAGCTCCACGGTGGTGGTCTCTATCATGGCGGGTGTCGAAATAGCTGAAATTGCTGCCGGATTTGAAGAAAAAACCGCTGTGGTTCGTTCCATGCCCAACTTGCCAGCTAGCATTGGCCAGGGAATGACGGTTGTTTGTGCCAATGATCGGGTCGCGAAAGATCAAAAAGCACTTACCACTCAGTTATTGGAAGCGATTGGTAAGGTGGAATGGATCGGTGAGGAAAGTCTGATGCATGCGGTTACAGCCATTTCTGGTAGCGGTCCGGCGTATCTATTCCATTTGGCCGAAGCAATGGAACAGGCTGCAGGGGATCTGGGTTTATCGAAAGAAGTCGCTATTGCATTAACCCAGCAAACTTTGCTGGGGAGTGCAGCCTTATTGGCTGGATCAGATCGTAGCGCGGCGGATTTACGTCAACGGGTGACCAGTCCCGGCGGAACAACCGAAGCAGCGCTAGAGGTTTTGCAAGCTCAGGACCAGTTTATAAATCTTGTAAAGCAGGCAATTGAGGCAGCGCAAAAACGCAGTGAAGATCTTGCTCAAACAGGTTAAGCCCATTAAAGTGGGGCATGGCCAAAAAGTCCGATACTGACAAAATTGTAGATGCTGCTTTAAGATTAGCAGCAAAAATGCCGTGGGAAACCATTTCCCTGCATCATATCGCCCGATCAGCAAGAATGAAGCTTTCTCTATTGCAAGACTATGTTACAGACAAGGATGCCATTGTTTTGCAAATCATTCATCGCATTGACCAGCGAATGAAAGCAGAAGTTAATCTGGCAGATGAGTCTGTGCGGGAAAAGCTATTTGAAATTATTATGACCCGTTTTGATTTAATGAATCAGAACCGCGCAGCAATTTTATCTATTTTACACGCTAAAATGAAAAATCCGGTTGACCTATTGTGCTTCGCACCAAGGCTAAAACCTTCTGCACGTGATATACTGGAATATGCTGGGGTATCCCTGCATGGTATCCAAGGAGAGCTGAAAACGAAAATATTTATGATGGCTCTTTTTTCCTGCATGCGCGTATGGATTGACGATGAATCAAAAGATCTATCCAAAACAATGGCTTGTGTTGATAAGCGCCTGTCAGCGTTGGAAACAGCCGCGACGTCTTTTAAAAATTTCACATAAATATTGCATATTATTGTGCACTGCACCTTGATTTTTTGTGCAGGAAGCGTTAAGAATTGTACCTGATTTTACTTCCTGCTTTTTGCAGGCAACATGTTGGAGAAAGTGTGATGACAGATAAAAAGAATAATCCGTTTAGTTTTAATTTCCCAAACCTACTTGAGATGATGCAACCTGGTACTGCAGGATCCCGTCCATGGTCCCAGTGGATGAAAATGCAAAGCCGTAACATGGAAACAGCTTCCAAGGCAGCCCGGTTAGGGGTTGAATGTGCCCAGGCCATGACTCATCGTCAGTCCGAAATTGTTCGCCAAGGGGTGGCTGATGCCACAC
>JANQSM010000225.1 GCA_028284025.1 Alphaproteobacteria bacterium
ATATTTGCTGTATTCCTGACCAATCCAGCACCGATCTGTGTCCTGGATGAGGTAGATGCCCCGCTTGATGATACCAACGTTGACCGATTCTGTACCCTATTAGAAGATATTGTAGAACGCACAGGCACCAGCTTCCTTATTGTTACGCACCATCGCATGACAATGGCCCGCATGAACCGTCTGTACGGAGTGACCATGGCTGAACCCGGTGTGAGCCAACTGGTTTCTGTTAACCTGGAACAGGCCGAACAAATGCGTGAAACAGCCTAGTTAACTGTTGACACATCCCCCCTTACCCCATATCTTTCTGGTTCATTTTAAGAGCATGATTGCATGACAAAAAAACGACAAAGGAAATCAGGGGTTTCTGGCGCCGGAAGAGCGATGAACCTAGCAACAGAGATGGTCGCCGGACCATTGCTGGGCGTTTTGGTCGGACTGGGATTTGATGATCTTTTTGACACAAAACCTCTTTTCCTGATCATCTTTTTTGTTGTAGGATCAGTGGGATCTTTGTTAAGAGTATACCGGGTGGCAAAACAAAGCCTGGATGAGCAAAACGCTGAAACAGAAAACACTATAGAAGAGGAAGAAAGACACTAAATGGCGGGACCGATTGAACAGTTTGAGATCAAACCGATCTACAATCTTGAAATTGCAGGATATGACGTTTCCTTCACCAATTCATCCTTATGGATGATCATTGCTATTGTTGCCATTTCTTTGGTTATGGTACTTGGAACGCGCCAACGTGCCCTGGTCCCTGGCAGATTTCAAGCAATGGTGGAAATGCTGTATGAATTTGTTGCGAACATGGTGATTGATATTGCCGGACCAGAAGCACGCAAATATTTTCCCTACATATTTACTCTATTCGTGTTTATTTTCTTTGGTAATTTCTTAGGACTGCTCCCAATGAGTTTTACCTACACCAGTCATTTTGCTGTGACCTTCGCGTTAGGGTTTATGGGATTTATTATATTCACCCTGATCGGATTTGCCCGTCACGGTCTGGATTATCTAAAACTTTTCATGCCCGGTGGTACACCGATTATGCTGGCACCTATTTTGATCCCGATTGAATTATTTTCATATTTTGCCCGCCCATTCAGTCTGGCAATCCGGCTTTTTGCCAATATGCTGGCTGGACACGTGGTCTTAAAAATCTTTGCTGGTTTTGGAGTTGCCTTGGCAGCTGTTCATCCGGCAGTGGGCATTTTACCCGCATTTTTTAATGTTGGCTTGATTGGCTTTGAAATTTTCGTTGCCGCTTTACAAGCCTATATTTTCTCTTTATTGATGTGTGTTTATTTAAACGATGCAGTACACCTGCATTAAATATTAACGAGGGACTATTTTAATTAACAACAAGGAGTAAAAAATGGACGTAGAAGTTGCTAAGTATTTTGCCGCTGCACTGGCTTTGTTCAGTCTGTTCGGGATTGGTCTTGGTTTGGGGAATCTGTTTTCCAGCTATATGAATGCTGTTGCCAGAAACCCATCCGCAGCCCCTAAATTGCAAACAATGACGTTTATCGGAATGGCGCTGATTGAGGCTTTAGGCCTGTTCGCGCTTGTGATTGCGTTTATTATTCTGTTTGTCTAAACCCACAGAGCAAGATTGAAAAGCAGACATGCCTCAGTTTGATTTTACCTCTTTTCCGTCGCAGATTTTCTGGGTTCTGGTGACCTTTGCTTTGTTGTACGTGATTATGTCACGTATGGCATTGCCACGGGTATCAGAGATTCTGGAAGAGCGTCAGGACCGTATCGACAACGATATGGACAAGGCGATTGAGCTGCGCGCCGAAGCCGAAAAAATTATGGAGCAATATAACATTGCCCTGGCTGAAGCACGTACTAAATCCCGTGACTTGATGGAAAGCGCCCATGCTGAAATGCAGCACACGGCGATGGAAAAACATACCGAGCTGTCTGCCAAACTTGCTACGGATACAGCGAAAGCAGAGCAAAAGATTGAAACTGCAAAAGCTAAAGCCATGGAGAATGTCAAAGGTGTTGCGATGGAAATTTCCCAGCAGGTCTATGAAAAGCTTACCGGTGTAAAAGCCAGCAGCAAACAGGCCACCACTGCCATTGACAAGGTCACCAACAACAAAAAGGCTGCCTAGATAGATGATTATCACTACCGCCCATGCTGCCACTGCCCATGCTGCCACTGCCCATGCTGCTGATGCGGCGCATCATTCTGGGTCTTTACTGGAAAGTACAGATTTTTGGTACGGTGTGGCATTTGTTTTATTTGTTGTGCTTTTGGTGCGTCCTATCCTGAAAGCTTTGTTTGGCATTCTGGATCACCGCATTGAGAATATCTCTCATGATATTGAAGGAGCACGCGCTGAGCGGGAAGAAGCCCAGAATCTTCTGGCAACCTATAAGCGCAAACAGCGCGATGCTTTAGAGGAAGCCGAAGATATTTTAAGCAGCGCAAAAAAAGAGGCTACCCGTCTGCGTGATGAAGCACAAAAAGACCTGGAACACAGTTTAAAAGCGCGTCAGGAACAAGCCTTGCAA
>JANQSM010000232.1 GCA_028284025.1 Alphaproteobacteria bacterium
GCGCTGATTCACGGTCTTGAAAAAGTTCAAGCCGGGGAAATGGTTGAATTTAAGGGCGGTATCCGTGGAATGGTTCTTAACCTGGAAGAAGATACCGTCGGGGTGGTAATTTTCGGGAATGACCGGGATATTGCGGAAGGTGACACCGTTAAACGGACAAAAGAAATTGTGGACGTTCCCATTGGTAAGGAATTGCTGGGCCGTGTTGTAGATGCACTGGGAAATCCAATTGATGGTAAAGGGCCAATCAAGGCCAAGAAAAGATCCCGTGTAGAGGTCAAGGCTCCTGGTATTATCCCAAGACAATCTGTGCATGAGCCGATGTCTACTGGTTTAAAAGCAATTGATGCTCTTGTACCAATTGGCCGGGGACAACGGGAATTGATCATCGGAGACCGCCAGACTGGAAAAACCGCTGTTGGAATCGATGCTATTTTGAATCAGAGAACCGTAAATGAAACGGATGATGAATCAAAGAAAATGTACTGCATTTATGTGGCCGTTGGCCAGAAACGCTCAAGCGTTGCCCAGTTTGTAAAAGTATTGGAAGAGCACGGTGCCTTGGAATACTCCATCGTCGTCGCTGCCACAGCTTCAGACCCTGCACCATTGCAGTTTTTGGCTCCGTACGCCGGATGTGCCATGGGAGAATACTTCCGCGACAATGGCATGCATGCTGTGATTGTGTATGATGACCTGTCCAAGCAGGCTGTTGCCTATCGCCAGATGTCATTATTGCTACGCCGCCCACCTGGCCGCGAAGCATACCCGGGGGATGTCTTTTATCTGCACTCTCGCCTTCTGGAACGTGCTGCGAAAATGAGCAACGATGCCGGTGCTGGATCTTTGACTGCTCTGCCAGTGATTGAGACTCAGGCGGGTGATGTATCTGCGTTTATTCCCACAAACGTGATTTCGATTACCGACGGTCAGATCTTCCTGGATGCAGACCTGTTTTATCAGGGAATTCGTCCAGCCATTAACGTTGGTCTTTCTGTATCACGGGTGGGATCATCTGCACAGGTCAAGGCAATGAAGCAAGTTGCTGGATCAATCAAGCTGGAACAGGCGCAATATCGTGACATGGCGGCTTTCTCCCAGTTTGCCTCCGACCTTGACCCAGCCACACAAAAATTGCTGAGTCGTGGAGAACGCCTGACGGAACTTCTAAAACAGCCACAATATTCCCCCCTTACTACCGCTGAGCAAGTGTGTGTTATTTTCTGCGGAGTGAAAGGCTACCTGGATAAAGTTCCGGTCGGCGATGTGAACCGTTATGAAGAAGGTTTCCTGAAAGAGTTGCGCACGCGCGGAAAAACCCTTTTGAAAGGTGTTGAGAAAGAAAAAATGTTGACCGAAGACCTGGAGAAAAAGCTCCATGAATTTGTCACAAAATACACGGAAAGTTTTAACTAGAGCCTGATCTATGCCAAGCTTAAAAGACCTCCGCAAACGAATTGGATCCGTCAAGTCGACGCGTAAAATCACGTCGGCAATGAAGATGGTAGCTGCTTCCAAACTGCGTCGTGCCCAAGAACAGGCCGAAGCCGCACGCCCGTATTCTGATCGCCTGGAAGAAATGATGGAATCAGTTTCTGCGCGGATGGACAAAGCCGATGCCACCCACCCGCTTTTGGTAGGGAATGGCCGGTCAGACAAAGAGTTACTGGTAGTTTTCACCTCTGATAGAGGCTTGTGCGGTGGGTTTAACACCCACATTGCCAAGGAAACTAAAAATGTGATCAAACGTCTGCAATCTGAAGGCAAAGATGTCAAACTTCTGGTTATTGGGAAAAAAGGTCGTGACCTTTTACAACGGGAATATGGCGAACTAATTATTGATACGTTTACGGATATTGGCCGCCCACGACCTAATTTTGAGGATGCCAACCGTATTTCTCAAAAATTGACCACCCTGTTTGACAAAGGGGATTTTGATATTTCCCGCATGATTTATAACAAGTTTAAATCAGTTATCTCCCAGGATGTGACGATCCAACAGTTGATTCCCGTCCCGGAAGCCCAGGAAGAAGAATCTGTTCGTGTGGTTGATGCTCAAGGGCAAAA
>JANQSM010000243.1 GCA_028284025.1 Alphaproteobacteria bacterium
ATGGGGGAATTAAATTCAGCCGGATTTAACAAAATTGCCCTGATTGCCGAACTGCCAAAAAGTTGATATCGAAAAATGCTATGCATTCATTACAGGAAATACGCGCTGCAATATCTGAGTACCGGGAACTAAGCTTGTATGAAATGGTAGACCGTTTGCCAATGCGTGCCGGAATTACCCTATCTGCTTTCTTTCATCTTTTCGCTTTGCTGTTAGTAGCAGGTGCTGTCCCTGGATTTAGCCCCAGCTATGATTTTGATATTGCACCCCCCATTCCGGTGCAGGTGGTCAATATCAGTGATGTGGCTAATCTGCCCAACATGAGGCAACGCCCTAAACCGGCTCCGCGCAAACCAGCTCCGGCCAAGTATGCGCCACCGCCCCCTTCGCGCCCGTCACGTGTTGCACCAGAACCCGTGCCGGAAGTTAGCCTGCCAGAGCCACGCCAGGTGGCTAAGCCACAGCCAGAACCAGCGGTTAAGCAAGAAACTCTGGAACCTCCCAAGCAGGTGGAACTTCCCAAGGCACCTGACAATTTTGCATCTGTCTTAAAAACTGTGGAAGAACTGGAAAGCCAAAGCAAACCCCAGCCAGAAAACTTCACATCCGATCCGGATCGCCCCCTTTCCATTACCGTGATTCAGGCCATTCAAGCCCAGATTGAGAGATGCTGGGCAATTCCAGCCGGCGCACGAAATGCCGAAGATTTGGTGGTGGAAATCTCTATGGTTTTAAACCCGGATGGATCGGTGCGGAGTGCGCGCATTGTTAATACCTCTCGTGCGGAACGTGATCCGTTTTTCAGAACGGCTGCCGAAAGTGCATTACGTGCTGTTTACAACCCCAATTGTAACCCACTGCCAGTTCCTCTTGAAGACTACGAGAAATGGCGTAATATCACCTTAAGGTTTAACCCGAAAGAAATGCTAGGATTATGATAAAAAAATTTGCTTTTGCCCTGCTCGCCTTGTTTTTTCTGCCATTGACGCTGGCAACCCCGGCTCACGCCAGCCTGAAGATCGACATTACCCGCGGTCATGCCCAACCTTTACCCATTGCCATTGTAGATTTTCTTGGCAAAAACCGTACGGAACGCAGCAGCGGACAACAAGTCGCCGAAGTTATCAGCAACAACCTGTCTAATTCCGGCCTGTTTGCGCCGATTGATCAGGAATCTTTTATTCAGACTGCTGACTCTTTGTTGGTCCAACCCCGTTTCGGAGACTGGCGCATTATCAATACGCAGGCTCTTGTGTATGGAAAGGTAGAAATGCAGGAAGATGGTCGGCTGCGCGTTGAATTCCGATTATGGGATGTATTTGCCGAACAGCAACTGGTTGGCCAGGCTTTTTATACTGAACCGGATAACTGGCGCCGAATTGCTCACGTTATTTCTGACAAAATTTATGAACGCCTAACCGGGGAAGACGGTTATTTTGACTCTCGCCTTGTCTATATTGCGGAAAGTGGAAATGCCAGACGCCGTGTAAAACGACTGGCAATTATGGACCAGGATGGAGCCAACCACCGCTATTTAACAGACGGGAATACCCTGGTGCTAACGCCCCGCTTTTCGCCTACAGCCCAAAAAATTACCTACATGGCCTATTACAGCAACCGGCCGCGCGTTTATATTTTAGATATTGATACGGGCCGGGAAGAAGTGCTGGGAGACTTCCCGGGAATGACGTTTGCCCCACGATTTTCACCTGATGGAAAATCTGTGATCATGAGTCTCTCCCATGACGGAAATGCGGACATTTACCTGATGAACCTGGAAACCCGTCGCATCCGCCAACTTACAACTAATTCTGCAATTGATACCTCCCCCAGCATGTCACCAGATGGCAAGCGGATAGTGTTCAGTTCTGACCGGGGTGGCTCTCCACAACTTTACACAATGGATGTTGATGGTTCTAATCTGCGTCGCGTTAGCTTTGGCAACGGACGATACAATACACCTGTATGGTCACCACGGGGCGACATGATTGCCTTTACCCGCCAACTGGGAGGAACATTCTATATTGGTGTGATGCGCACGGATGGATCGGGTGAACGCCTGCTAACAGAAAGTTATCTGGATGAAGGCCCGACCTGGTCCCCCAATGGCCGGGTAATCTCTTTTTTCCGCCAGGAACGAATGAGCCGCTACGGGGATGGCAAAACCCGACTTTTCACCGTGGATCTGACAGGATACAACTTACGCGAAATGCAAACTCCCAACGATGCCTCTGATCCAGCATGGTCACCACTGTTACCAATTGAACAGCGATGATTTTATGCGCCTGACGGAAATATTTGGTCGCAAAACCACAAGTTTTACTTGACAGTGTGCGGACAAAGTTTGACATTAACTATGAGTTTTTTTTGAAATACTTAATTTTTTACACTGCACAAAGGATTAAAAATTATGCGGCTACGGATTTTACCTGTTATAGCACTTCTTTTCCTGGTTACTGCCTGTGGAACAGGTACAGGAACTGGTTCAAAATATTCAACTGGCGCCCCAGGTACACTGGGTGAGCGTTTTGGTAGCGTGGTTGTCGGGTCTCAACGTGACTTGGCAGTTAATGTTGGGGATCGCGTGTTTTTTGACACGGATCAATGGAGCTTGAAATCAGAAGCCCGTGACGTATTAAAACGTCAGGCGGTTTTCTTGAAGCGTCATGATTCTCTGACTGTCACGATTGAAGGTCATGCGGATGAGCGCGGAACCCGGGAATACAACCTGGCTTTGGGTGAACGCCGTGCAAATACTGCAAAAGACTACCTTGTATCACAAGGTGTGAGTGCCAATCGAATTAACACGATTAGCTACGGTAAGGAAAGACCAGCTGTGTTGGGATCTAACCCGGCAGCCTGGGCGCAAAACCGTCGTTCGGTAACTGTGATCAACTAATCACGGTTTTTTACCGACTTAAAAATTTTTAGAATTTGCCATAAGGCGGAGTTGTTTAAAAAGCAATTCCGCCTTATCTCTTTACATGTACGCATTTTTATATATGGTTGAAAACAGGAAAAAGAATCAGGAAACAATTGGGGTGAACCGATGAAAAAAATACTTCTAGTGATTCTGGCATGTACCATTATGGGGACGGGTTCAGCCCATGCTCAATCTCTTGATCAGCAAGGTATTAATAACCGCCTGGACCGACTGGAACGCGACATCCAGACCTTGCAGGTAGAGCTTTTCCGCGAGCGTCCTGTACAAATGGAAAAAATTGAAGGCGACTTGCCAGATGATGCTGCCGCCCGTTTAAGTGTGAAAATCAATAACCTTGAAGTGGAAATCCGGGACCTAACTGGCCGGGTTGAAAAAGTGAGTTTTGAGCTAAACAGCGTTAAAAGTCGCATGGACCAACTGATTTCCGATGTTGACCGCCGCTTGCTTGTGCTGGAAAGTACCCGTGCACCCATGACCCAGCAACAACAGCCTGCTCACACACCAGCTCCGCAACAAAAAACTGAAGCAGTGGCACCGGTGAAAACACAACCCGAAAAAGTAGCTGATGACGCACCTGTCCCATCAGACGAAGAATTGTACAAAAAAAGTGAGGCCCAAAACTCCCTGGGCGTTGTATCAACTGACGGTAATCCCAATTCTCTGCCGGAGGGAACCCCCGGTCAGAAATATGATTATGCCTTTGGCCTGCTACAAAAATCGGAGTTTGAAGAGGCAGAAAAAGCGTTGAAGGCTTTTTTAAATGAATATTACGATCACGCCCTGGCTGGCAATGCCCAGTATTGGCTATCAGAATCTTATTACGTGCGTCAGGATTATTCCAACGCCGCCGTCAACTTTTTGAAAGGATACCAGGATTTCCCGGATTCCAGTAAAGCACCGGACAATCTGTTGAAGCTGGCTTTGTCTTTGTCCCAGTTGGGAAGTAAGCAGGAAGCCTGCACGACCTTAGGCAAACTGGCACAGGAATATCCTAATGCTTCTGCCAGCATCAAGCGCCGGGGCGCTGCGGAATGGGAACGCCTGAACTGTAGCTGATGTCTTTAGCCCAACTTGTTTCTGATACTGGCCAGACGTTTAGTCCACAGGCTTTTTCCAATTTTTTTCAAACACATTTCGGCCCTTTTAAACCCAATGCCTCTATCGCCGTTGGTGTTTCAGGTGGGGCTGATAGTCTGGCCTTGTGTCTGGCTCTTAAAGCCTGGGCGGATCGCCACCAGGGAAGAATTATCGCCCTGACAGTAGATCACGGCCTGCGGCCAGAATCTGCTGAAGAAGCCCGACAGGTAGGGCAATGGCTCCGTACCCATCACATTGAACATCATATTCTTACCCTGCCAGAAACTTTAAGCCAGATCCCGGGCAACCTTCAGGCCAACGCGCGTGATGCCCGTTACCGCATAATGGATGAGTGGTGCGCTGAGAATAATATTCAGCATCTGGCAGTTGCGCACCAGGCTCTAGATCAAGCAGAAACCTATGTACTCCGCAAAAACCGTGGCAGTCATGATCATGGCCTAAGCTGCATGAGTGAGGTGCGTGCTTTACCTCACACTTCTTTAATCCGCCCCTTTTTAGCGATTTGGCCGCAGATGCTAAAAGACTGGCTGAGTCAGCAGAAACAGTCATGGATTGAAGACCCCAGCAATCGCAATACTGATTTTGATCGCATCAAGGTGCGTCAAAACCTGTCCCGTGAAGAGGCTGAAGCGATTCTGACAACAGTCCAGGAATTAGGACATAAACGCCGCCGCCATGAAATGATCACTGCCAAACATCTTGAAACCCATGCAACTCTTTACCCAGCCGGGCACCTGACGCTGGATAAGCACTTCTTACAAACAGAAAAAGACATCCTGTTTCTTGCCTTGAACCAGATTATTGCCACTATCGGGCATACATCATCCCCGGTCCGCGGAGAAGAGGTCCGCCACCTTTTAAGCCACATGCACGATTCTTCCTTTAAAGGCCATACGGTAGGGGGGGCTTATATTGTAAAACAAAAGGATGGATTTGCTGTTGTGCGGGAAACTGGCCTGGCACAGCCGGCTGTTATAAAGGGGCAAAAGCAGATGCTGTATGACAATCGCTTTTTAATAAAGTTTAAATCAAACATGTGGGATAATCATGTCGTTCAATATGTAACGGAGAAAGGATGGCCACAAATTAAGGAAAAATTTCGCCTTGAAGGGGCACAAAAACACATTGTTTGTGCATTTCCTGCCCTTGTATATCTTGACGAAATTGTTTGCGTGCCCCACCTTAATAGAAATGATACACTGACTCTTGATTTTAAACCGAAAAACGCTTTAATAAAGCCGTTCTTTCAACCTGTTGACCAAAAAAAGGATCACTGCCTTGAATAATATCAGCCGAAACTTGTTTTTGTGGTTCATTATTGCCTTGTTACTTATTGCTCTGTTCAATGTATTTGAAGGGGGCATGACACAAAATCAACAGCAGGAAATCGGCTTTTCTGACTTTGTTCAAGCCGTTGAGAGTGGAGAAGTTTCCCGCACCGTCATTCAAGGCGATACCGTTAAAGGGGAATTTGTCGATGGCACCAAATTCCAGGCTCTGGTTCCGCCAGACGCTAACGTGACGGAGCGCTTAATCAACAATAATGTGCGCTTCAAGGTAGAGACAGTCGACAATACATCATCCTTTATTTCCAGCATCTTTATTTCTTTACTCCCTGTATTGCTGTTTATCGGAATCTGGGTCTATTTCATGAAACAAATGCAAGGGGGTGGCAAGGGCGGAGCCATGGGTTTTGGAAAATCCCGGGCAAAGCTTCTAAACGAACGCACTGGCCGGGTAACATTTTCCGATGTAGCTGGCATTGATGAAGCCAAGACCGAGCTGGAAGAAGTCGTTGAATTTCTAAAAGACCCAAATAAATTTCAGCGCCTGGGCGGAAAAATTCCCAAAGGTGTTTTGCTGATCGGCCCACCGGGAACGGGTAAAACCTTGTTAGCCCGCGCTATTGCAGGGGAAGCAAATGTTCCATTCTTTACTATTTCTGGATCTGACTTTGTCGAAATGTTTGTTGGGGTTGGGGCCAGCCGTGTGCGCGATATGTTTGAGCAAGGTAAGAAAAATGCTCCGTGCATTATCTTTATTGATGAAATCGACGCCGTTGGCCGCCACAGAGGCGCAGGCTTGGGAGGCGGTAACGATGAACGTGAGCAAACTTTAAACCAGCTATTGGTGGAAATGGACGGCTTTGAAGCCCATGAAGGTGTCATCCTGATTGCAGCCACAAACCGCCCAGATGTCCTGGATCCGGCCCTTTTACGCCCTGGCCGTTTTGACCGTCAAATCATGGTGCCAAACCCTGATATTTTGGGACGGGAGAAAATTTTGAAAGTGCACATGAAAAAAGTGCCTCTGGGTCCTGATGTAGATGCCAAAACCATTGCCCGTGGAACACCTGGTTTCTCAGGTGCTGATCTTGCAAACCTTGTCAATGAAGCAGCGTTATTGGCAGCGCGCCGGAATAAAAAGATGGTCGGCATGGCTGAGCTTGAAGAAGCCAAGGATAAGGTGATGATGGGATCTGAACGCCGATCCATGGTGATGTCAGATGGTGAGAAAAAACTGACTGCCTACCACGAAGCCGGTCACGCCATTATCGCTTTGCATTGCAAGCATTCAGACCCGATTCATAAAGCCACAATTATTCCACGTGGACGCGCGCTGGGGATGGTGATGCGCCTGCCAGAGGGGGATCGTTATTCAATGGCCCGTGCCAAACTGGAAGATGATCTGGCCGTGGCTATGGGCGGACGTATTGCTGAAGAAATGATCTTTGGCCCGGAAATGGTAACCACCGGAGCGTCTTCTGATATTAAAATGGCCACTAATATTGCCCGACGAATGGTAACCGAATGGGGGATGAGTGAAAAGCTTGGCTTCCAAACTTATGAGGAAGACGAGGAAGAAGTATTTTTGGGTCGTTCTGTTACGCAACGCAAAAATATTTCTGATGAAACTGCCCATATGGTAGATACAGAAGTCCATATGATTCTGGATGGTTCTTATAAACGGGCAGAAAAAATTCTTAAAACCCACAAAAAGGACCTGGAAAAACTGGCCCAGGCATTGCTGGAATTTGAAACTTTATCGGGGGATGAAATTGATGATTTGCTGAAAGGCAAGAAGATCAATCGCACAACAACTGATGATAGCAGCGGTTCAGCAGATAAAAGCCCTGCGAAAAAGAAAAAATCCGGCAAAAAAGCATCTGTCCCGAAAAGCGGCACCAGCCCTAATCCGCAAAGTACCTAGCGAAGATTTTCTATGACTGTGACATTCGCCGGCCTACATCTGGATGCCCCTCTTATTATGGGAGTTTTAAACGTTACCCCGGACAGCTTTTCTGATGGCGGCCAATTTCTTGAAACAGATTCCGCCATTCAACAAGCGCACCAAATGATCGACCAGGGCGCTGCTATTCTTGATATTGGAGGAGAATCAACGCGACCAGGAGCTTCCCCGGTTACGATAGAAGAAGAAATCAATCGTGTACTTCCTGTGGTAGAAGCGCTCAGCACACAAAATGTGTTGATCAGCGTGGATACCCGCAATAGTGAAGTGATGCGTGCTGTGCTGGCTGCCGGGGCAGATATCATCAATGATGTCAGTGCCGGAACCCATGATCCGGCTACTTTACCCCTGATTGCTGAATCAAAAGCCAGTATTATCCTGATGCACATGCAAGGTACCCCGCAAACCATGCAACAAGACCCCGTGTATAATGACGTAGTGGAAGACGTTTACCAGTTTTTGCAAGACCGGATCAATGCGTGCCAGCAATTGGGAATTGCAAAAGAAAATATTGGTGTGGATGTGGGTATTGGATTTGGCAAGACCCTGGACCATAACCTGGCACTGCTGCGGAGCCTAAGCCATTTTCAAAGCCTTGGCTGCGCACAAGTGCTTGGGGTATCCCGCAAAAGTTTTATTGGCCAAATCACAGGAGAACAAACCGCTTCAGAGCGATTGGGCGGATCTTTGGCCACCTTCCTGCACGCAGTACGACGAGAGGTAAACATCCACCGTGTACATGACGTAAAAGCAACAGCGCAAGCCTTGCAAATGTGGGAAAAACTTGATTGTTAACCGAAATAACGTATAACAGATTTTATGGCTGAACGGCATTTATTTGGAACAGACGGAATTCGCGGCAAAGCCAATGATGGCAACATGACTGCTGATATCGCCATGAAGGTCGCCATGGCTGCGGGGACTTATTTCCGTAACCATGCCCAGTCGGATCGACGCCCAAAAGTTTTAATCGGTAAAGATACCCGTTTGTCAGGCTATTTGCTGGAGCCTGCCTTAACAGCCGGATTTATTGCGGTAGGCATGGATGTCGTTTTGTTAGGTCCATTGCCAACGCCTGCCATTGCGATGCTGACTCACACCTTGCGCGCTGATTTAGGAGTGATGATCTCCGCATCCCATAACCCGTATCATGACAATGGCATCAAGCTATTTAATTCCAAAGGTCAAAAACTTTCGGATGATGCAGAACTGGAAATTGAAGCGATGATCTCTAACGGTATGGAAAGCCTGCGTGCCAAGCCAGAAGATTTAGGACGCGCTTTACGACTGGAAGATGCGGCTGGGCGTTATATGGAATTTGCCAAGGCGGTATTACCTAAGTCATTACGGTTAAATGGCCTTAAAATTGTTGTCGACTGCGCCAATGGGGCCGCCTATAAAGTGGCCCCGTCTGTACTGTGGGAATTGGGAGCAGAAGTCATTTCAATCGGAGACACCCCTAACGGATTTAATATTAATGAAAATGTGGGCGCGACCTGCCCACAAACTATTTCAAAAGCCGTTCAGGAGCATGAAGCTGACATTGGCCTTGCACTTGATGGCGATGCCGATCGCCTGATCGTAGCAGATGAAACTGGCAACATTGTGGATGGCGACCACATTCTAGGATTGATTGCCCTGGACTGTAAAGCACAAAACAAACTGCCTAAACCTGAAATTGTTGGAACGGTGATGTCCAATTTAGGTCTGGAGCTATATCTGCAACAGCAGGGCATCACCCTGCACCGTGCCAAGGTCGGTGACCGATATGTAGTCGAAATGATGGAAGAAAAAGGATTAAACCTGGGTGGAGAACAATCCGGCCATATGATTCTACAAGATTATACGACCACAGGAGATGGTCTTATCACTGCGCTGGAAGTATTGTCAGTGGTTAAGCAATCTGGACAAAAAACCAGTGAAGTCTTGAATGTCTTTACCCCAACACCCCAAATTTTGCATAATGTACGCTTTAACGGGAAAGATCCCAGCCAAAATGATAATGTTAAATCAGTGATTAAAAATGCGGAAAAAACGCTTGGAGCTGAAGGCCGCCTTGTTATTCGCAAATCCGGAACTGAGCCAGTCATCCGCGTGATGGCGCAAGGAACCAACCAGGAATTACTGGAACAAGTGGTGAATGATATCACCATGACTATTGAAAAAGCCTGCTAACAACAAACAATATATTTTATGAACGGCAAAGTTCTTACCATCGGCGGATCTGACCCCAGCGGCGGGGCGGGCATTCAGGCTGATATCAAATCTATCACCGCACACGGCAGTTATGCCATGACTGCCCTAACAGCAGTCACAGCCCAGAATACTATCGGCGTTTTTGAAGTTGAGCTATTAAGTCCTGCCCTGATCCAGGCGCAAATTCGCGCCGTGCTGGAGGATATCCCACCGGACTGTATCAAGATTGGCCTTTTATACAATGCTGAAATTTTATGTGCCGTGGCTGATATTCTTGACGATATCGTAGGCAAAATCCCCGTGGTTGTGGACCCAGTCATTTTTGGTAAAAAATCTAACCGGGTACTGGACGAAGAAGCCGTGCGGCAAATGAAAATCCGATTGTTTCCAACCGCCCGGCTCATCACACCCAATATTCCTGAAGCCGCTTGTTTGGCTGGACATGATATCAATACTCCGCACGACCAGGAGGAAGTTGCCAAACTGTTGATTACCACCTCCGCCAGCAATGTTTTAGTAAAAGGAGGCTATCTGCAAGAAGAGGAAATCAGCGATATTCTGGCTACTGAATCCGGCTTAAAACATTACAAGAAACAGCGTATTGATACACCTCATACCCACGGGGCGGGTTGCACCCTGGCCGCCAGCATTGCGGCACTTTTGGCCCGCGGCAAGTCATTGACTGAAGCCGTTAGCAAAGCTGAAAAATATGTTTATAAAGCCATCCAGACAGCTCCTGGATATGGTCAGGGCTGCGGACCTTTGAATCACGTGGCTTAAGCTTTCCCTTTTGTGTCCAAAATAACCATTGAACGATTTTTTTCTTTATGCTAATCATAAATAACGTATTTCAGCATAAAGGAGAAATAAAATGAGTGAAAAACCTGACAGAGATCATGAACCTACGCATACTACAGATCAAGACTTTGTTTCTTCCCTGCGGCGCAGCAAGGAAGATTTGGCAGCCGGCAGAGGTACTGTAAGACTTGCGGGAGCTCGTCCATTTTTTATACGCCGCAAAGCCAGATAATAAAATTTAAACAACAATGGAGAAGGTTATGAGTGATGAAATAGCAGATGATGATGAACCAGATGGAAGATTAGAGGACCCCCATATCAGAGCGGCGGCGATTGACGTATTATTTCGTGCTCTATGTCAAGTAGGTGAGGAGCAAGAGGCGGAAAGAAACAGGGCTGCTGCAAAACCTCACGACCCCCGTAACCGCGGAAGATAAACCAAAACAAGAAAGGCAGGAAAATACAATGGCAAAGAAAAAAGCTCTTAAAGCTTTAGGACCTGATGAATTTGTAGAGAGACTTAGAGAAATTTCTGATGGATCCAAGAATGGAGATACCCAACCTTCTCCCCAGCACCGGCCTGAGGATCGGAAAAATGTTGCCCCTCATCCTGGTCACTTGCCAGAGCGTCAGAGAGCAGGCTAAAGCTAAAGCAATTAAGAGAGGGTGAGGGTTGGGAAATTAAGCTTCGATGGATGCAACAACCCGGTCCAGGGTTTTGATTTCCCCGAATTCAAAGACCAGATCTTGCAATGGATTCAAACGGCGCGCCAAAATGTGTGTTGTTGATTTGGTCAAAACTTGTGCCAAGAAAACTTCTCCATCTGTTTTTTCAACAACAGCAAAGTTATTATTCTTAACCGGAGCATTTGGCTTAACAAAGACCAGATCACCGGGGTGAAATTTTGGCGTCATGGTTTCATCCCCAATGTAAAGGGCGTACGCATCCTGTGCACCATTCAAAACAGATGGCCGGGCAACATACTCTTGAACCTGGCCTTTTAACTCCACTTTTTCCAAAGCGCTGCTGCCTGCTGTGCCATAAACGGGTACATCAATTGTAACTTGCTGTCCATTTGCGCCGGATGGTTTTACATTATCTTGATCTTGGGCATATTCTGGTAAAAGATCCTGGGGCTGGCACTTCATTGCCTTGGATAAACGCATCATCCAGTCTACGGTCAAGCGGCGATCCCCGCGCTCCAGCTTTGAAACCTGTGATTTGGTAGTGTTAGCAAGCTGTGCCAGTTGCTCTAACGTCAAATTAGCTTTTTTACGTAAAGTTTTGATCTGGTTTGCCGCCGACATTTAAAACGTCCTTATTTCGCTTTAATTTTGCTGTTTGCGTTTCATCTCATGGTAATCTTTATTCACTCTTTTATAAAAAGTAAAGGCATCCTTCAGCTGGTTACGCATCAGGATGCCTAGGTATGAGGAATAAACACCTTCGATTGAAGCTTTTTCGCCTTGCAAGCTTGTTACTTTTTTATCAGCCTTAAACGCCTTATAGCGCTGAAGAGCTTCTTGCGCGTTACGGCGCATACGCACCATAACTTTGTTCAGTTCAAATAA
>JANQSM010000254.1 GCA_028284025.1 Alphaproteobacteria bacterium
GACCGTGTCGTTAATGTGATTGCCGCCTATAAATTGTTGAATCAGGCCGGAATGGTTCTGGATTTTGGAACGGCAACTACTTTTGATGTAATGGATGATAAAGGAAACTATAAGGGGGGTATTATCGCGCCCGGGGTAAACCTTTCTTTGAAAGCTTTATATGAGGCAGCAGCACAGCTTTCCCGCGTTCCAATTAAAAATCCAGGAAAGGTTGTGGGAGATACCACCAAGAAAGCCATGCAATCAGGAATATATTATGGTTATGCTTGCATGATTGAGGGGCTAATTGAAAAAATTGAGCGCGAAATGAAAGTACCGATGAAAGTGATTGCGACCGGAGGATTAGCACCTTTATATGCCAAAGAAATTAAGCGCATCGATATCGTCTCGGAAACTCTTACCCTGGACGGTTTGCTTGAGATTTATAAGAGAAATACATGACTTTCATTCCAGAGAAAAGCAAAGTTTATTTTATCCCATTGGGGGGTGTACGTGAGATTGGCCGTAATTGTTATCTTTATGGCATGAACCGCAAATGGCTGATGGTTGACTGCGGTATTAATTTCCCCTCCCGTTATGAACCAGGCGCAGAGTATGTCTTGCCCGATACCCGCTTTATTGAACATCATAAAAATAATCTGGCAGGCATTATTCTGACACATGGTCACGAAGATCACATCGGCGCACTCCCATTTGTTTGGCCTAAGCTTCAGTGTGATATCTATGCGACCATTTTTACATATGAATTAATTGAGAGGAAATTCAAAGAACATGGCCTTTCTACGAAAAAGCTACATAAACTGGATCCGGTAAAAGGTTTTAAAATTGGACCCTTCAAAGGTAAGCTTTTGCCTGTGGCGCATTCCATTCCCGAAGCATATAGCCTGGCATTTGAAACGTCAGAGGGAACGCTATTACATACCGGGGATTGGAAAATAGATCCGGATCCCCTGGTTGGTCACGTAACCAATGTAGAGGCCTTCGAAAAAATAGGTAAAAGAGGAATTACAGCATTAATAGGCGATTCAACCAACGCACAAAATCAGGGATACTCTGGATCAGAAAAGGATGTGCGTGAAAAATTTATTCAGCTTTTTAAGGGTATGCCCAATGCTGTGGTCGTTACATGTTTTTCTTCTAATGTCGCCCGTGTAGATTCAATTATTTATGCGGCAGAAGAAGCAGAGCGCCATGTCTGTCTGGTTGGGCGATCCTTACAACGTAATGTTGAAATTGCCATGGAAACGGGCTTTTTAAAAGACATGCCAGCATTTGTAGATATGGAAGATGCTGAACAATTACCACGAGACCGAATGCTTTATATTGCAACTGGTTGCCAGGGGGAAATTCGCGCAGCAATGGCGCGAATCGCAGATGGCTCGCATAAATATATTCGATTAGAGGAAGGAGATGACGTCATTTTCTCTTCTAATCAGATTCCAGGTAATGAAATTGATATTATGAATATTCAGAACTTGCTGGTGGGGCAGGGAGTTAATATCACGACCCATCATGATGATTTAGTACATGTTTCAGGGCACCCGAACCGTGAAGAACTAAAACAGATGTATGAATGGGTTAATCCAACAATTTCTATTCCTGTACATGGAGAATTAGCGCATATGCATGCGCATGGTAAATTGGCACAGGAATGTGGGGTTGAAAACATTGTAAAAACCTATAATGGCTCAATTGTAGAAATAACAAGGGACCATGCCCAAATTGTAGGACATCTGGAAATGGAAGAACGTGGCATGGAGGAGGGAAAGCAGAATATTGCCCTGGATGGGACCCGCATGCAGCAACGTCGTAAAATGAGCTATAACGGTGCGGCAATGGCAACTGTGTTGCAGCGCTCCGATCACAGTTTTGTTATGCCTATTACGGTCAGTATTCTAGGGATCTATGATACAGATCAACAACGGCAGGATCTGGAACAGCAAGCTGCGGATGATATTAAAATAGCCCTGGCCAATATTCATCATAACAGTCTGCAAGATGATAGCTTTGTAGAAGAAACAGCGCGGATTGCTTTGCGCAGATCACTGAAAAGCAGTACTGGAAAAAAACCTGTTCTAGAGGTAAGATTGGTCAAGGTGGCATAAGATGGATTGGTTAACAGCTATTGGTGTTTATATCGTGATCTGGTGGACAACGTTGTTTGCCATCTTACCACTTTGGGTACATAAGGATGAAAACCCACAAAAAGGGAATGATCCCGGTGCTCCTCAACATGCTCATATCGGCCGCAAATTTCTGCTGAATACGGCAGTAGCTTTTGTATTTTTTTTGATCGTTTTACTTATTGCTGAAAGTGATTTGATCAATTTCAGGGAAATGGCCAAAGATACGTTATAGATTTTATGACAAGCTATTGTGATTTTGCCCCAGGTGTTGAGTTTCACCATACCTACCACGAGACTGAATATGGCTTTCCGACGGAAAGTGATCAGGCTTTGTTCGAGTTACAGTCTATTGAGCTGATGCAGGCGGGGCTTTCCTGGGATTTAATATTAAAAAAGCGCTCTGGCATGAACGCAGCTTTTGACAATTTTGATATTGAGACCGTTGCTCGCTACAATGATAAAAAGATTCAGCAACTTCTTAAAGATCCCCGTATTATTCGTAATAAGCTGAAGGTAAATGCAATTATTTATAATGCAAACCGGGTAATTGATCTTCAGAAAGAATTTGGCAGCTTCAAAAACTGGATGGATGAACACCATCCGTTGAGTCTGAAAGACTGGACAAAACTGTTTCGCAAGAATTTTAAATTTATGGGGCCGCTAATTTTAGAAGAATTTTTAATGTGCACAGGCTATATCTCTGGTGCTCATAAGCGGCACTGCCCATTGTTTGAAAAAGTTTATGCTCTTAACCCTCCATGGACGCGGGTAAATTATAAAAAATTTACCGATTGGCCATCTTTATAGAGTATAATTATAAGTGTCTTCCTCATCCTGATCTTGTCGAAGGATGAGGGTTGTTTAACTAGGTTTCATGGTTCTACAGGCCCACCATGAGGGGAGAGTAAAAATGCAAAACCCTTTTTTCTGTTTAATGCTTTTTATATTGATTGGGTTGCCCGCTTTTGCTGAGACAGAAGTTTCCGAGGATGCACAGGTTGTTATTACCAGAGAAACCTGCGCTAACATTATTAAGCATGCACCTGTAGGTGTGGATTATGTGCCTGGTGTAGATGCGCGCGGGAATCCGGTTGCTCCCGCGGATTTAAATGCTGTGGCCTTACCAGAAGAATTTACTGTTGATGCTAGCTTGTTTCTGGATGGAGCAATTGATTTACCATTGCCGGCCAATTCACAACGGTCAGGCTCAGAGTTGTTGGATCTTAAATTTAATACAGCTACGCGCCAGATTCTTTTGAACGGTCAGCCGTTTGGAGAAATTTCTCATGATGAAATTGCGACTCTTTGCCGTGAACAATACGGGGATAATCTAAAGTAGCAAATAAAATTTATTCCGGCATTTTGGCATCTTGAAGAATAGCACCTTCCAGGTTAGCTCCTTCAAGGTTAGCGCTGGAAAGATCAGCCTCTGTCAAGTCAGCGCCTGCTAGATTGGCACCCTGTAGATTTGTATTTATAAAAATACATTTGGACAGGTCACACCCTTTTAAATTGGCGTTAGATAGATTTGCCGGCCATTTGCGGTCAGTTTCACGACCTTTTTCATCACGGATATCAATATCATCAAATGTTGCACGGTGCAGTTTTGCCCCTTCTAAATTGGCTTTGCTTAAATTGGCACCATCCAGAAAGCATAATGTCATGTCCGTATTAGTTAAGTTAGCTCCCGCCAAGTCTACTGCACGTAAGTCTGCGCGCGCCAAACGAGATCCGGAAAGCTGAATACCTTTCAAGTTTGCACCACTTAAAGAGGCCGCTGTCAGGTCCGTTTGTTCCAGAGTTGCATTTTCAAGTTCTGCACGGATGCCACTTGCACCTTCTGATTCGACCCAGATGCGATGGTCATTCAGAATTTCCTGTAGTGTACGCTCTCGCGTGGTATCTACCTTGGTATCCATTAGTAACGGATCTTTCAGATCATTGTCGGCAATATGGGCCTTAATAAGTTCATCCCGTGAAACATTTGAACCATTGAAGTCAGCGCCAGTGATGGTTGCTCCTTCCAGGCTGGTCCCTTCCAGGTTAGCATCTCGTAAATCCGCATAGCTTAAAATCGCATTTTTAAGATTAGCGCCTTGCAGGTTGGCTTGCTCTAACTTGGCGCCCTGTAGATCAGCGCCCTCAAAGTTACAATTAGATAAATCCACACCTGATAGGTTGGCATAGTGCAGGCGCGTATTTCTGAAATCAGAATCCGCCAGAGAAGAGAGCATTTGCTGCATTTGGGCGTTTTCATTTTCAGCATTTTGAATAACAATTCCGCCACGGAAGTCGATCTCTACCAGATTTGCCCCTTTGAAATTAGCCTTATTAATTTGCGCCCCGCGTAAATTTGCCCCTTTCATAAAGGCTTCTGAAAAGTCTGCGTTATTCAATTTAGCAGAAAACATATCGGCGTATGACAAGTCTGCCTTTACAAAAATAACGTTGCTTAAATCAGAACCTGCAAACCGGGCTGATATCAGGATAGCATTTGAGTAATCTGTGCCAGATAAATCCATGGCTGAGAAATTGGCGCGTTCTCCACTCTTGTCACCTTCCAACCATCTTTCATGCTTTTGTAAGCGGTCCATAATGTCTTGCGGGGTCATGATTATTCCTCAATTCCTTGGATGATAAGACGAACGTATTTATTGGCATCTTGATGAGAAAATAAAATGTAATCATCAAGGGCAAGATTCAGGCTTTGTTCATCGCAAAGCTCTTCTAGAGTTTTATATCCGGCAATCTTCATCAGAGCTTTCACGTTAATATCAAAGTCTTTAAGGTACTTTTGAGAAAGCGGCTCCCCTTCCTTATTATTGAGGGGATATACCAGGAAGGCAGACGGCATAACGTCCTTTTTTCGAGTGTGGGCTTTAATAGCTTTCAAATCTTTTTTTGTGCGCTTGGCGATGGTATCA
>JANQSM010000306.1 GCA_028284025.1 Alphaproteobacteria bacterium
AAGATCTTTGACCTCCGGGGAATATTCCCCATAAGGATAGGCAAACAAAACGGGTTTTTTTCCCAGCATTTCTTCGAAACGCTCATTAGATTTGGCGAGATCTGCCACGTTTTCACCACGTTCTGCATTTACCATGCGTAAATGACTGGCAGTCTGGCTGCCAATAGTAACCCCATCACGCTGGAGTTCGCGAATCTGTCGCCAGGACATATAAGACTGGGACCGGTTGTCAATCGGGTCTGTTGCAACAAACAAGCTGAATGGCAGATTCGCCCGGCGAAAGCGCGGCCAGGCCTGCCGATAAACAGAAAGATACGCATCATCAATGGTAATACCGATCGTGCGCTCAGGCAGAGACTGGCCCTTTCTCAGTTTTTCCATAATTTCAGGCACAGGGAGAACCGTGTAGGGACCTTTGGTCAGTTCTTCCAGATGTTCTTCAAACTGTTCCAGTCGGATACTGGTACTGGGATAGGCGTCTTCACCAAAACGGTGATACATTAAAATAACGGCTGAATTTGCAGCCTGAACCAGCGATGCGGCAAGAAAAGCTGCAAAAAAGAATAAAAACGGCAGGGCAAGTCTCGTCAAATTCATATCTGGCACTATGTGTTTCTTAACCTTTTATACTAAAGATTTTTATGGTTTACTCAACAAACTTATCGCTTCAACCAAGGAGAGAGACAATGAGCGTTACGAATTCGCAAATATCTAAAGATCAACCCAACCCGACTTTGAACCAGGAAGGCATTGATTTGCTTTTCCTAAATGCTCGGTCTTACAATGACTGGCAGGAAACGGATGTGACGGATGCGCAACTAAAACAGATTTATGACTGGATGAAAATGGCCCCCACCAGTGCAAATTGCTCTCCGGCAAGGATCGTTTTTGTACGCTCGGCAGAAGCCAAGGCAAGGTTATTGCCTACCTTGATGGAAGGAAATGTGGAAAAAACCAAAAGTGCACCGGTGACTGCCATTATTGCGCATGACATGAAATTTTATGATCATTTGCCCAAGCTTTTCCCCCACACGGATGCCAAATCCTGGTTTGAAGGAAATGACGCATTAACTGAAGAAACCGCCATGCGTAATGGCACCTTGCAAGGGGCTTATTTCATGATGGCTGTACGCGCCGCTGGTTTGGATTGCGGCCCAATGTCGGGCTTTGATGCTGACAGGGTTAATGAAGAATTTTTCAAGGGCACTGATTTTAAGGCTAATTTTCTATGCAACATCGGGGTCGGGGATCGGACCAGTCTGTTTGGGCGTAGTCCGCGGTTTGCCTTTGATGAAGTTTGCCAAGTTTTGTAGAGTTTTATAAAGTTTTATAGAGCTTTTTAAGGATTTAAAATGCCAACCCTGATTCTGGATACTGCACAGGATTACGCTGCTGTCGCACTGTTGCAGGCAGATCAGGTGCTGTACACGGAAGTGGAGCCGGAAAAACGCCAGTCCCGTGTGATTATGCCCATGGTGCGTCATGCCTTGCATCAAGCTGGGGTAGCGCCACCGGATTTAGTCAGGATTGTTGCTGCCACTGGGCCGGGGTCTTTCACAGGCATTCGTGTTGGACTTGCATTGGCAAGCGGATTGGTCACAGGGCGGGATATTCCGCTGACCGGTTTTAGTTGTTTTGAGGCTTTACGCGCAATGGGGGAAGGACCTTTTGAGGCAGCAGTTTTACCGTCTGGCCGATCCCAACCTTATTATATAGAGTTTGATAAACCCGATCAGGCACAGCAGCCAGAGGTAGAGCAAATTCGGGCCAGGGGTAAAACGTACGTCTGTTGGAAAGAAAGCTTTGGACTGGACGGGGCACAGGTCATAACGGAAGAAACATTGTTGTCAGGTTTTATCAAGTTGGCGCAAACAGCTGATTCTGTTTCTGTACCGCCGTTACCGGTTTATATTCGCCCTCCGGATGTAACGTTAAGGCCATAACATGCAAATGAGTGACATTGCCGCAGGAGAATACGCAAAAATTGCGAGATTACAGGAAACTTGTGGCATTCAGACCTGGACACCGGCAGAGTTGAAGATATTTTTAAGTCAAAATGATAATTTTATAGTGGTCGCGAAAAAAGGCAAAAGCGTGATCGGTTTTGCTCAAACCCAGTGGACACCTGATGCGGCGGAACTTCTTTCCATTGCAGTAGATCCATCCAATCGCGGGCAAGGGGTGGGGCAAAAATTGATGCGGTATGTGTTGGAAAGAGTCTCTTCCATATCAACCGAGGTGTTCTTGCAAACGGCGGAATCCAACAGGTCAGCGCAAAAGCTGTTTGAGAGATGCGGATTTCAAAAATGCGGCCAGCGGCCCAGATATTATGGGGCAGAAACGGCTTATGAATATGTGTTTAGGGCAAAACGGTGAAAAAGACTTGCGCTTTTAGCCAACATTCCCATAATGAGGGACAATATGAGTAATGAAAAACTGACAAAAATTGAACAGTTGTGCCGGGATAAAAATCTGAAGATGACAGGTCAGCGCAAGGTTATCGCGCAGGTATTGTCAGAGTCAGAAGATCACCCCACGGTTGAGGAAGTATATGAACGGGCTTCCAGCATTGATGGTAACATCAGTTTGGCTACCGTTTACCGTACCGTGCGGCTGTTGGAAGAAGAAAATATCCTGCAATCCCATGATTTTGGCGACGGGCGGTCCCGTTATGAAGAATGGGAAGATTTTGATAACCACCATCACCATCTGATTGATCTGGAAAGTGGCAAAATCATTGAATTTCGCAATGATGAATTAGAAATCCTGAAAGAAAAGATTGCGGATGAGTTGGGCTACAAATTGATTGATCACAAGCTAGAACTGTATGGTGTGCCAGTGGATTCCAAACGCAATCCTGGCAAGAAATAACTCTGAAATCTTATGGAACCGCAAATGAAATCCGCACAAATCGGTTTTGATCCTGAAACAGGATCCTTGGGTGACATTGGCACCGAGACGATGGAAGTGCGTTTGGCGACCACACAAGATGAAATTGAAGCCAGTCAGCGGTTGCGCTACAAGGTTTTTTATGAAGAAATGGGTGCGCGACCCGAAGGGGATACTGCCAAGAATCAGCGTGAAGTTGATGAATATGATGCGCATTGCCAGCATTTGCTGGTCATTAACAAAAAGGGTAAGGACCTGGAAGACAAGGTTGTTGGGACCTATCGTTTAATCCGCCGGAGTGCAGCTGAAAAAGTAGGTGGTTTTTATTCTGCCCAGGAATATGACATATCTAAAGTGGTGCGTCAGCCGGGGGAGATTCTGGAACTGGGGCGGTCTGCCGTGCGCGAAGATTTTAGAACGCGGCCTACCATGCAGCTTCTTTGGCGCGGACTGGCGGCTTACATTTATTTTAACAAGATTGAGCTTTTATTTGGATGTGCCAGCATGCCCGGCATAGATCCTTCTGCCTGGAAAGCACAGTTATCCTATTTATACCATTATCACTTAGCGCCCCCTGCGTTGCGATGTCGGGCGCTGGAGCATCGGTTTCATGAAATGAATCTAATGCCACAAGATGATATAGATGCGCGTGCCGCACTGGCAGAGTTGCCTGCTTTAATCAAGGGCTATTTGCGCGTGGGCAGTTACATTGGTGATGGCGCGGTGATAGATGACCAATTCAATACGGTCGATGTATTTATTGTGATGCAAACCCAAAATGTGACCGATCGATATTTTGATAAATACCTAAGCCCTTACGAAAGTAATGATTCTAACGGGGGGTAGCCCTTTACCCAAAAATATTTGCGTTAGCCGCGCGCGGGTCTACCACGCGATTTTGATTGGCGTGGATTTCAAACCCTTCTTCTATAAAGGCCGTCATTAAATCTGTGAATGACACTTTCGGGCTGGCCGCTTCCCACAAGAAATAAGATAAGGATCCGGGAAAGGTATTCACCTCATTTAGCCAGATTTCCCCGGTTTTGCCGTTGCACAAAAAGTCAATCCGCGCCGTGCCACGCCCATCTACAGCATCAAACGCTTTGATGGCGCATTGTTCAATCAACTTTTTCTGGGCAGGTTTCAGATTTTTGGGATTAATTTCCCGGGTGGCAGATGCCATGCCTTCTGTCGGGGTGGAAAGCTTGGTATCCATGTCACCACCGGCAAGATACTTATCCTTAAATGCCAGCAATTCTTTTTCATGGTAAGGTCTTTCAATCGCAGATACCCGCGTTTTACCAAAAGCTGATGAGACTGCCACGTTATATTCCACAAGGTTGGGGACAAAAGGTTCAATCACTGCGCCGCTATCCAGTTTAAAAATGGTGGCCAGTGCCCCCGCAAGTTCCTCGGCGGTATCAGCACGGGTAACCCCGACACTGCTCCCCAAATTACGGGGTTTGGCGATCACCGGATAGGAATTGCGGCCCTTGATCAGGTCTTTGACATTGTAAAAGTCTTCTGCGTCAGGGCGTTCTATCAAGTCTGCTTCCAGAACGGGAATTTCCAGGCTTTTGAAAATAGCCTTGGAAAACCATTTATCCATAAAACATGCTGCCCCCAGTACCCGGCAGCCGATATAAGGGATGCCTGCCATTTCATAAAGCCCTTGAAGGGCACCGTCTTCTCCTTGCGTACCATGAACAGACGGGATGGCAATATCAAATTCCAGCGTTTTGGTTTTGCGGCCCAAAAGCCCTTTTTCACCGATTACGGAAAATGCCGATCGGCCTGTATCGGTTTTTTCAGCTTCCTGACCGATGTTAAGTTGAATACGGTTAAGCTGTTTTTTGGTCTGATCCATCAGCGGATAATTGCGGCGGTTTAACAATGCATCCCCGGCATACCAGCAGCCCGTTTGCTCCAGATAAACCGGCAACACATCATATTTGGTGCGGTCAATGGCTTCACAAATCTGAATGCCGGTTAAAACACTGACGTCGTGTTCAGCCGACTGGCCGCCAAACATGACGGCAACAGTTTTTTTAGAATTCATGCTAAAACATTAAAGTGTATCGATAAAATGCGCAATGGGTTTTTAGATAAACTCCTAGCTCCCAAACATTCTACCTAGAAGAGCACCGAAAAGTTCATCCAATGCTTCTGGCCGCTCTGCTAATGGAACCGCTGCCCACCCTTCATTAAGGACTTTTAGTTTAGGATCTGTAAACACACCATCACGTTGTATCAGCTCATCGTCGGCCCAGACTCGCCCTTCTTTTCCTGCAAGCATTGTGGTAATATCCCAATGAACCTGGCTATCATTACCATTTTTCACATTTACTGGAACGCCATTATATGTGTCAAAATTATAACAACGTCCAAGTGCTATGTGGAAGCTACCGCCAATTTTTTCAACCAAAAGCCCATTTACTACGTGGCGTTTGAGTGAAGGATTTGTTCCTAAAGCAATTTCACCAACACGGCGAACGCCTTCGTCTCTATTAAGAATTTCTTGAAGGTGTTCATTCCCAACTTCTGCATGGGCCTCAACGACGACCCCATCAACAAATCTAAGGGTGATATTTTCCATTATTGGGCCATCATATTGAAATTTACCTTTAGCCACGATTTTACCGTTCACGCCATTAATTCGAGGTGCTGAGAATACTTCAGATCCTGGAATGTTTTTGGCCACGACACTGTTGGCAAAAGTTTGGCCCTCAATATCAAAAGTTATGTCTGTACCATCACTATTGGTAATGCGTAGTGTTTTTGCCTTATCCAGCTTTTGAATAAGGGGCACATGATCTTTTTCAATGTGCAGCCATGGTTGATTACATGTTTGGAAAAACTCCCTAACATATTTCTCATAATCCATCTCATCAACTTCTGCATCATGAGGTGTTGGGATGATGGTCAGAGTGTAAAACGCATCTTCATTAGAAGCACGGCCTCCATAAACTTTTTTCCACTTATTTAAAGCAGCAGATTGAGAGGGTTTTCTCCGTTCCACAGTATTAGAGTCAGGGAGTGAGACCACAACATTTACCTTATCAATGTGGGGGGCTTTATAGCGTTCTTCTTGATAGGCTGAAACTGCGCTTAACCCTTCTTCACTGGCGCGCTCCATTAAGCGTGTAAGCCATTCATCATCAGGAAAATCAACATCAAAAGGGACATTGTTTTTTAAATAATTTTTTACAATGCTTTCAACCACTCTAGGAGCTACAGGTGTTACTCGCAGCATAATTTTTGGGTTATCGCAAGGTGCGGGAGAGCCTATAAACTGTTGAGCCAGTCTGTCTTGTAAAGAATCAGCAACAGGTACATCTTGTGCCTCTTTCCACCGGACATCAGTTGTATCCATAAGATATTTGATAGCATCGTTATCTCCGCTTAATCCGGCTAAATGAATAAAAATAAATCGTTGAGCAAACTGCAAGGCGTCAAGCAATTCTTTGGCGTCAGGTTGGGGTTTTTCTAAAACCTCAAGACAAAGTCTTACTTCTTCCAATAACGCCGGGTGGTCAACTGATGGGATAAGATCTTTGACAAGCTGTCTTCTTGCTGAAATAAGGGGGTTTTGTGTAACCATCTCTGCCTCTTTCTTTTAAGGTTAAAGGAAAACTATACATATCGAGTCCTAAAACGCAACATGTATTTTCCTGTGTCCAAGGTATGTTATTTTTAGGATATTAGAATATAAGTTGATGGCTAAACTTGCCCGGGGAATCCGCTTTGGTCCATTTTTCACTATAGTCTCAATTTGTTATGGAAGAATGACCGGTCATGATGATGAATGGAGCGGGTGAAGAGATTCGAACTCTCGACTTCAACCTTGGCAAGGTTGCGCTCTACCCCTGAGCTACACCCGCATCCGTAATTCATTGAAGGTTTGTATCTTATCGATCCGGTTTTAAATTGCAAGTCTCTAAACGTAAAAAGTTGCTTGCTTCTTGTTTTGTCGTTTCTTCAGGACTGGAAATTGGATACTTTTGCGATATATTGCCTTATTAGGTCACAAATATGAAAAAAATAACACTAAAAGATTTACCGGATATTATTCCTATTTTTCCCCTTTCAGGTGGGGTGCTGATGCCGTGCGGGCGGTTACCTTTGAATATTTTTGAACCGCGTTATTTGGACATGGTGCGTTATACATTAAAGCACAATACTTTGATTGGGATGATCCAGCCTAAAGACGGCAATCATGGCAATACATGCCCTGATTTATACCCGTGTGGCTGTGCGGGGCGGGTTACCTCTTTTTCTGAAACAGAAGATGAGCGGATGCTTATTACCTTAACCGGGGTGTGTCGGTTTGAGTATAAGGAAGATGCAACGCTGGAAGAAGATCAGGAATTTCGCCAGGCACGGGTGAATTGGGCCCCGTTTGCCAATGATTTAGAAATCTGCCGAGATTATATTAAAGACCGGGATAGTTTATTAAAAACCTTGCGGTCTTATTTAAATGTCTGTGAAATGTTTCCTGACTGGGATATGATTTGCTATGCGCCGGATTTGGATCTGATTAATTCTCTGGCGATGGTTTGCCCGTTTGATAATGCTGAAAAGCAAGCTTTGCTGGAAGCAAAAGACTTGTCACAGCGAGCAGAGATTCTAAACGCGTTGATGGCGATGTCTCTTGCGGAATATGGGGCAGAAGAAAAGGAAAAGCATTAATTATGACTCAAGCCAAAGTTGATACCAAATTACTAGAGATTTTGGTCTGTCCCTTGACCAAAACCACGTTAGCGTATGACGCAAAAAAGCAGGAACTTGTCAGCAAAAAAGCAGGACTTGCTTTTCCTATCCGCAATGGCGTGCCGATCATGCTACCATCGGAAGCCCGAGAAATCTAAATAGATCTAAATCGTTTTTCTTATTATTTTTATTTTGCCCGAAACAGTTTTGGTAAAGGGGTTCCCACCGTGCCGGATCCCATAGCCTGATGGATAAAGAAATTTTTTAGGGGCGCAATGCGATTCACCAGGCCCAGGCCTAAGCGGCGGGGTATTCTGAAAATAGACAAGTTATTGGAGAACAGACGATTTAATCCATCCGTTGCGGCGATCAGAGCCAGCACATCCGGGCGGCGGCGGCGCTGATAGTCCTTTAGAATATCAATTTTCCAGAAATCTTTCCCGGCCTGCAAAGCTTCTTCTATTGTTTCAGCTAAAGTTGCCACATCGCGCATGCCTAAATTTAGGCCTTGTCCAGCGATGGGATGAATACCATGAGCAGCGTCACTGACCAGCACCAGGCGTTCTGATACGTAATGGTGGGCGTGATTAAAGGTAAGCGGGAACATAAACCGTGGTCCGGCTAATTCTATATCTCCCAGTGCATTGCCAAAGCGCGATTGTACCTCTCCGGCAAAATCGGTTTCATCCAGATTGTTGAGTCGGGCAGCATCTTGGCTCTCCACACTCCATACCACCTGGCTGGTGCTGTTGGCCATGGGTAAAAATGCCAGCGGGCCATCGGGCAGAAATTTTTCGTAGGCTAAACCATTGTGGGCTTTTTCATGGCGCACAA
>JANQSM010000307.1 GCA_028284025.1 Alphaproteobacteria bacterium
CTTTGCAGATGTTGATATGGATGCTCAACGCCAGAAACAGAAGCGCTTTCTAGCCATGGCTTTTGGAGGCCCCCAATATCCAGCCCCCAGCATGCGCAAAGCCCATGCCCATTTGGAAGGTTTGGATGATTCACACTTTGACGCTGTTGGCGGCCATTTGGCCGCGACCCTTGGCGAATTAAACGTGCCACAGAATTTGATTGATCAAGTCATGGCGATTGCTGAGAGTACGCGGGATGATGTCCTAAATCGCTAAAATAAAGTGCCGTGCTAAATGCCCAGAGTCTTTAGGCTTAATTGCATACTTTCACCACATCCCGGAAAGTACGACGTAGAATTTTTTGTACACTTTCAGGCAGCTGATTGATCAACGCCAGGGTTTCCAGGGCGGTCTTATCAAAACCATGAAAGGGGTCAACGGCTTCTCCACTTAGATTGTAAAAGAGTTGGCCTACGGAAACATTAAGGGCACAAGCCAGGTTGTAAAGCTGGCCAGCGCCTATGCGGTTCGTTCCCTTTTCGTATTTTTGGATTTGCTGGAACGTCACACCCACTCGGCGGCCTAGTTCTTTTTGGCTTAAGCCCCGCATTTGGCGCAAAGTTTTAATCGATCGTGCGACATGCAAGTCTACGTGGTCAATCTTGCGACGTGTGGGACGCTTGGGTTTCAGGTTTTTAGGCTCAACAGACATATGTATTCAATTTATAGGTGTTTTCCTATGACTTGAATACAACGATATAGGATAAAGGTGATAATGTAAATAGGAAAAGGCCTATTTTCTTATTTTTCTTCAAATAACTGGCTTAAAGCGTTTTGTAGCAAGGCAGACGGGTCTATCTCTTTACCTTCTAAATGATATTTACGGCGCAAATTCTCAAAAATCTGCATGAGTTTTTCACCATCAGCCTGGCTTAAGCTGTGGCTGCCGGCATCAAAGGAAAATTCACTGTCGGCAACGGCATTATCCATCTCATCTGTCTGGCTCCCATATTCATCATCGCGCAAGTCGCGCTCATTGACTTCCAGAAACCGGGCCAGTTTATATCGCTCCGGTTCGGGCAAACGAGCAGGCTTTTGATACTTGCAAAATTGCTGTAGGTAAGAATGGTTGCGGTCAATTGCTTTAGAGGCTTTGGCCAAACTAAAGCCGCGTGCTTTTACCATGCGCTCAATTTTTTGATAAATAGTTTCCATAAGCGCCTAGTGTATATAGGCTGCCGCCTAAAGCCAAATAGGAATTGGCCTACACCGATTAGTTGAACAATTGAACAAAGTAAGGGCCAATTGGTCCAATAAGCAGAGTGATAACCAACCCAACACATATGCCAGGACCGTAGGGGATAAGGGCCTTCAGAGACCCTCTTCTGGTGGCTGCCCAGATCAGGGCATATACAACTATTGTTATAAGTGACCCGTAAAACGCGACGCTCACCACTCCTTCGGCGCCAACCCATATTCCTGCAGCTCCGAACAGCTTGACATCCCCTAACCCCAAAGCTTCCTTTTTTTGCCAGTGCAAGACAATCTCTCGTAGTAGCCAGGATCCAAAGGTTCCCGCAAATGCGCCGAATAACGCACCCTGCGCAGATACAACCAAAGGATCAAACAACGCCGTAAAAAGTCCGAAAACAAATACAATGGCGGTAAAAATATCTGGCAGAATATAGGTTTTTAAATCTACATAGGATGTCCAGATCAGGCAAATCAGGCTGATACTTAAGGCAAAACAATGCCACATGGATAGATTATTTAAGAGAACGGCTGTTTCCGGCATCTTTGGCTTGACTCACAAAGGCTCCGTCAACCGGAGCAGATTGATAGGAAGTGTTCATGTTCCCCAGTCCTCCATCTGAAGTCACTGACCCGGCTGGATCACCGTGTTCATCCAGATCATCGGGCAGGGGTGTATAAGGGCTGTCAGGGTCAGAAGGATGTTTTTTCTTGCCTGGTGAGGCCATACCAGGCATTCCAATACGCCGCACCGGGTGAGTAAAAACGCGCACCATTCGACGCAGCAGATTCAAGATTAACAAGATCGGGAAAGCTATTGGCTTGAACAAATAACGTGCATGGGATAGGTCCGGATCCTTGTTCAAGACGATAATCTTTTTTGAAACATACAGCCAGATAGTAAAAGGTACAAGCAAGCACAACACAAATGTCCATGGAATTACCCGGCCTGATTCGTAATAGGCATAAAGCTTGTTCCAGTCCTGGGGCTGGAATATGTCAAAATTTTTAAAAAATGGGTAAAAGTGTAAAACACCAAACCGGGTCACAACGGCCAGAATTGCTGTGACCAACAAGATTTCTGCGATAATAGTGACCCCCACCTGAAAGGCGTACATATATTTAACCAGATGGTCTGGCAGGAAGTATTCCAGCTTTTTAGGCTGATCAGCCCCTGGCCCGGCGGATTCTTCCAACGCACTGGGGTTTATCGGAGAATCATCCCACAGATCATTGATTTTCTTGCTTTTTTCATGCGGATCAGAGACCACCCGCCCAGTCTTATCTGGTTTGGGACCCTGGCGCTGGACAACGTCTATCATCCCTATAGTATACGGTACCTACAGGCCAATTACAATGGTAGATAAGGGAAAGACAGAGAGCAGCTAGAGTTTCTAGTTTTTGCAGCGCTGGTCAATTGCTTTTAAAGACGCCGTAAATCCAAACAGGGAATATGTATCCGTTGTCATGGTACCACGGGAAGACATCCCTTTTACAACCATGGTTTTACCGGCTTTCATTGCATTTACAAGCGTTTGATCAGTTTCTGCATCCGGTGCCCAGGCACGGTCTTTTTCTGCAAACAGGGTAAACTTCTTATCGCCGTCAACAGTAACCGTTACGTCACTTTGATCTTTATAATCATATCCGGCTAGAAAGCTTACTACATTATATTCACTGATAGCAGGACGGTGGGTTACAAATACAAATACATCGCCACGGCGCTTGTAATCGCCTTTTTCTTTAGTGGGCTGGCTGGCAATATAACACACCCGCGATGATCCTTCAGAAAAGCTATACGCTGTCCAGTCACGGCTAGATTGAATTTTAGTAGCTTTGGAAGAAGTTGCGCTTGCAGGCGCAGCAGTGAAAATACAAGCAAGTGCAATTGCAAGAAAAGTAACTTTAATCTGTCTCATAACCCCTTTTTACCTTGTTTGCTGTTGTGGCGAAGAGTTTCTAATATTTTTCTAAGGTATTCAATCAGCCACAGAATGCAAGCAAAAAACAGAAAAATCTTAAAAGCCGTTAAGCTGCGATGCGCTGTTTAGACGGGGAAAGGTCAACGATATTCAGAT
>JANQSM010000006.1 GCA_028284025.1 Alphaproteobacteria bacterium
AAACCTGATTATCATCGCGGGATTTGCCGAAATCTTTAAAAGCCCGCTTTTAACAGCTGCCAAGAACGGATCATTGAACCTGCATTCTGGGCCTTTGCCGGCTTACCGGGGGGGATCTCCGATGAACTGGCAGATTATTCATGGTAAAAAAGAATTAGGCATTTCTATCATTATTCCTGATGAAGGGATTGATACCGGGGCCATTGTCGCAAATGACAACTTCACCCTTAAAGAAACTGAAACCATCCAGCATGCCCAGGCCAAGGCGAACAAGATTTTCTCCAAACTCATTTGCAAGGTGGTTAAGCAAATTGAAGGGGGAACGCTTAAAGCGGTCCCTCAAGATGAAAAAGATGCCATTTACTGGCACCAACGTAATGATGAGGATGGTTGTATTGATTGGCGCAGCATGACAGCTGAAAACGTCCATAATTTGGTGCGTGCTATCACCCATCCCTATAAAGGGGCTTTCGGATTTGTCGAAGATCAAAAAGTGCGTATTTTTAAAACCTCCCTGCCCCCCCAAACCATAAAAGGTGTGCCTGGGCGTATTTGCTTCCTGGAAGGCAGCGGCCCTTTTATTATTTGTGCTGACAAAGCTGTTCTGATTGAAGAATATTGCTTTGAAAGTGATTCCTCTGGAAAACTCCATCACGGGCAAAGATTCAAAGTGTAACCCCGATGGCTACTAAACCAAAAATCATTAATGCCTGGCGTCATTACCCCCTCCGCATCGCCGGATATTTGAACATTTTAGGATGTCTAGTATTTACCTATGCCGGGATTGTCGGTGATGGCACTACATTTGCTCCAGCAGGCTTACAGGATGCCTCAAAAATTAACTGGCCAATTATCTGGATCGGTCTGTATGCCGCAGCCATTGGCTTTACGTTACTGACAACACCGAGCAATCGAAAACAAATTGAGCAGCATTTACAAAAAGCCAGAAAATCCACAAATATCACTAAATACATTAAAATTGGTGCGTTAAAGTTTGCCAAGATCGTGGTAGAGCGCCCAGTAGAATCGCAAGCGATTCTGGCCCTCCCCATTGTTATTGCCTATCCACTTGCCAGTATGTTTGCAGGCGGGACTTGGTGGGATATTGCAATCGGAATCTTTACCCTTTTTTCCATCCTGTTTCGTATTTTAATTCTGGAACCCATGACCCGGCCTTATAAGAATTTTGGAGATTTTACAAAAAAAGAACTTGTCCAAACAAAAAACCCAATCAATTTTACCTTTAAGTATTTTCAGAATTATCCATTGCAAATGGCCAGTATACTGCAAATTCTTGCTCAATTATCCAACGTAGCTTCCGGGACACTGGATGATGCTCCTGTCACTAAATCTCTGGCAGGATTTATTATTATTGTCGCAATGCTTATCAAGATGTATTGCAGCAAAAACCAGAACCTGCGCTAGGATGGTTTTTCCTTGACTGGAGAGGCTTTTAACTGTATTCCTTCTGGCAACTGTTTCTTGAAATCTTAAGGAGGCCTTATGTCTGACGTACCTTTAAACCCGGCAAATCTTGTACAAGATGGAACTGCTCTGATTTTAAACTATTATGCTGTCTTGAAACCCGATGAAGTTCCCGGAAACACATCATCTACACTTGATCATCCACGCTTAAGTGTAACCGAAGATGTTTTTAAAGATGATATGCTTGCGCTAAAAGAAGCAGGAGCTACACCTATCAGAATTACAGAAATTGCCGACCTTTTGCATAATGGAGGTGAAATCGAAGGCAAACGCTTTGCTGTGCTATTCGGTGATGCACTGGACTCTACTACCAGGCTCACCCAATTTATGGCAACAGAAAAAATTCCTTTTACAATTGCAGTACCAACAGAATATATCGCAGACGAAGAGCATCCATTCGGTAAACTTTCTCATGTGCAACGGGCAGATGTTATTTTAAATTATACTGAATTAGGAAGAAAGTTGACACTTCCAACCGGTGGCAATATCCACCTGACAACTTTTGGTGACAAGACATTCTTCCTGACAGATTTCCGAAAATTTATGAAAGATCCAGCTCGTACTGTTGCGGAAGCAGAAAAAGCATTATGGCTCCTTGCGTTGGAAGCACAAACTCCACAAATTACAGATTCTGCCCATCCGGTTTATAGAAAGCTAGGTGAAGAGACATTATGTCAATTGGCTGGATCCACCCACAGCCAGGTTGATTTAGCAAGCCAGGGGACAGGACACATTCCTTTGCTTGCTCAGCAGGCAAAAGATAACCCCACAATGGCTGAGGCAACTTTGGAAAGATCCCTTCATAAGCTTGGTAGCGTTGCGCGTGCCTCAACTCTTGTCCTACCGCCTGAGTATAAAAGCAGTGCTCAACTCCGCAGCATTATGCATGATCTTGGCGTTCGGGGAGCATTCGTCCTGGCAGATGCCAGCGACCCTGCACGTGCCGTTGTGGTAAAAGGCACTGACCCATTGCAAATGCCCGTGGTTTTTGCTGGTGGGCGTATCGGAAGAGACGGAAGATAAGGAGAGTTATCTATGAAACTATTTGGAAAAGACACAGACAAAGATCTGGTTATCATCGCAGAAATTGGAGTAAATCACCAAGGTGATTTTGAAGAAGCCAAGAAACTTCTGGATTTAGCTGCGACAACTGGGGCTGATGCGGTGAAATTTCAAAGTTATACTCCTGCACGGTTTATTTCTGCTGACACGCCTGAGCGCCTGGATCGCGTTACCCGCTTTGGTCTAACAGAAGAACAATTCAAGGAACTATCTGAGCGTGCCAAAGAAAAAGGATTGACCTTTATTTCCACCCCTGTCACGGAAGACTGGGTTGAAAGACTGGATGCTTACTGCCCGGTTTTTAAAATCGCAAGTGGAGATGTGGACTTTGAACCGGTAATTCGTGCCGCGGCCCAAACTGGCAAACCTGTCATTATTTCTACTGGAACAGCAACTGAAGAAGAAGTCGCCCAAGCTATTTCCTGGGTTCGTGAGGAAGTTGGTGCAGAAAACTTGAAAGACCGTCTAGCAATTCTTCATTGTGTTTCGGCTTATCCAACACCAATGGATCAAGCCAATGTGCAAAGCGTAGCATACCTGAAAGACAAATTTGGCCTGACAACGGGGTATTCCAACCACGTGATTGGCACGGATGCATGTCTGGCAGCGGTGGCTTTAGGGGCACAAATTATTGAAGTGCACTTTACCGACAAAAAAACCGACCGGGATTTTCATGACCACACCCTGTCTTTTGAACCGGAAGATGTGCGCCAATTTATTGAAATGGCGAATAACATCCGCGCTTCTCTTGGAGCTTATACCAAGCAACCGCTGGAATGCGAAGGCAACGTGAAAAACTTCCGCAAAGGTGTAGTGGCTGCCCGTGACCTGGAGGTTGGCACAACTCTTTCTGAGCAAGACTTAATGTTTGCCCGCCCGGGAACGCAATTCTTGTCTGGGGAAGTAAATCAACTGATTGGCAAAACACTAACCAAGCCTTTCAAAGCTGGAGAATCCCTAACCCGTGATGGCGTAGAAGGTGTTCGTCAAGAGGCTGCTTAGGGAACACTTTTGTCATCCCGGACTTTGTTCCGGGATCTAGAATGTGACCGCATATTTATTTTCTTGAAAAAAAGAAACTGTTGAACCTTCAAGATGCCGGGTCGAAGCCCGGCATGACATTTTTTTTAATAAATGTCAGCCTGGTTTTCGTAGTATTTAACCTCAATCAGATTATTTGAGGGATCAATCACGAAGAAGGTATGGTGCCAGCCAGGCTCCCCCTGGAAGCGCTCAAAATAATCTTCAAAGAATTCGCAATTATTTTGTTTACAGCTTTCATAGGTAGTATCAAATTGCTCTCTGCTGTCCAGAATAATGCCGTAATGCCGCGGGTACATAGAAACCTGCTTGGGCACGCTTTTAGGGTCCTGATGACATACCAGCTGATGACCAAAAAAGTTAAAAACCACGTAGTTCTCATACTCCCGCCCGATATCGGCACCAAACATTTTCGTGTAAAAATCCTTGGTCAACTTCAGATCATTCACTGGAACAGCTAAATGAAACATGGTCATAATATTCTTCTCCCTAGCTTGCTTTTTTATGGTAATCAGACTGGTTTGACAATAGCTCCTGGAAAAAATCTGTATAGAACTTTAATACATTTTTCCCTCGCGGCTCTGCCAATTCCCGCACGCATTGTGCTCGCTCTTTCTCAGTGTATGTACTTTTCAACTTTCCAGATTTTAATTCTAAAAGTAAATTGCAAAGATCATCCCTGCAGTCCACTGCCCAGGTGCTAAAAAACCTTTCAAAGACCACCTTATTAAATAAAGTCCGGCGCAGAAATATAACTGGTATTTTTTTAATAAGACAATCCATAATCACGGTGGTTGAGTTAAATAAAACAACGTCAGCATGTTCAACTAAATGCCTGGTATCAATATCATCTGCAACCAGTACATTGTCTCTAATATCTTTAGGTAAAGATGATCCCCTGGTATGTGGCTTTACGATAATCTCCATCCCATCCATTTTAGACAGCATCTTAATTATTCTAAAAATCTCTTGTTCAAATATATTTTTTGAGGCTTTTTTCATAAGCAGAAGAATCTTAAACGTGCTCTTGCTTTTATAAGGAATGTGCTGGGCGGGCAAAATCTTGTCCAGAATATTTGTCCATTCTTTGCAAAACCGGGCAGACCCCAGCACAATCATCTGCTTAAGCCTAACTTCACCACATTTAATCATAAAATCTTTTTGATATTCACTAGTAGCAACCACCCAGTCGGCTATATATTTCCCCTTATAAATGGCGCT
>JANQSM010000018.1 GCA_028284025.1 Alphaproteobacteria bacterium
TTTTGCAATCGGGGCAAGTTTTTCCAGATCATCTTCACGTTCTGCCACGCGTAACATTGGCAGGGTATTATCATCATAATGTTGTTGTATGACACCTACCCCGTTTAAGGTACGCGTTTGATAATTAGCAAAAGCAGCTTCATCAAACCCGTTAGTAATTTCAAAACAAGCGGTAAGATCCTGCGCAAAAGGAAGGGATGTCATAAAATCAATAGTCCATATTTTCAGGTTGTCCAACGATAACAAAGCGTACGTCATCAGGTTTTAAAAAGCTTCGGGCAAAAGCTCTTACATCTTCATAGCGAATTGCTTCAATTTCCTCAACGCGTTTATCCAGATAATCCAAACCTAAATCATTATATTGAATGGCAGCCAACACGCCAGCAATCGCTTCAGTACTTCTAAATTGCAGTGCATAGGACCCAATCATATATTTTTTGGCAGCTTCTACTTCTGCTTCGGTTGGTCCTTTTTCAGCCAACTGCTTCCACTGTTCCTGGATTACTTTTACAGTTTCATTGACGCGGGCATTTTGAGTACTGGCCGTACCGATGATCAGGCCAATTTGATCTTTCGTCACCAGGGATGTTCCCACCGAATAGGCAAGCCCCCGCTTTTCACGTACTTCATCATAAAGACGGGTTGGGTTGCCGGCTCCGCCACCTAAAACATAATTTAAAACTGCGGCCTTGAAAAAGTCCGGGTGATCCCGTCGAATTCCCTGATGACCAAAAAACAGGGTACTTTGCGGCACATCTTTTTCAACCACTTCCAAAGGTGTCGCGGGGGCAAGTTGAATCTCTTCCACCAGGTTTAAAAAGACATCCTGCGGCAGACGAGATAAATACTTGTCTATCAATGGTGACATTTCTTCTGCTGATACATCTCCGACCACAGCAATATAGATTTTATCCCGGCTATAGATTTTGTTTACAATATCCAGCAGATCTTCCCGCGTGACGGCAGCTATTGTCTCTGGAGTGCCATCACTTGGACGCCCATAGGGATGATCCCCGAAACTAAGTTCTGCCCAGGTCTGATAGGCCACATAACCAGCACTTTCCTGCTGTTTTTTTAAAGCCGCGATGTGTTGAGTTTTCACCCGTTCAATATCTTCTTCTTCAAACCGTGGCTGGGTTAGCACAAGGGTAAACAAATCAAAAGAACGATCCAGATTCTTTCTCAGGGTGCGAAACCGGGCGCTGCCATGATCGATATTTGCTCCAAATTCGGTTCTAAGGGCAAGATCATAGAATGCCTGCTGCAAGGCTTCGCGATCCATCTCTCCAGCTCCTTGTGTTAACAAGTTCGCCGCCAGATCCGAAGCCCCCAGCTTATCTTCTGATTCAAACCGGCTCCCACCTTCAAACAAGATTTGTACCGAAACCACAGGAACCATTGGATCTTCTACCAACCAGTATTGAAAGCCACCCTGTGTAGTCACGTTCTGAATTTCCAGCGCCTTTAGCGGAGAAATAAGTAGAACAATAGAAGCAACAAAGACTATCCAGAATCTCATTGTTGTTCTCCTGTCATTTCAGGGTTTTCCAAAATTTCTGGCAGCAAAAACCCTTTGGCAGGATATGTATTCTTCAACACAAATTTGGCGGCTTCCATCACCTGTTTGGAGGTCACTTTCGCAATGTCCTCTGGCCAGTTTTCTACATAACTTAAGGGTAAGTCCATGGTTTTCGCCATTCCTAACAAATAAGGCCCGTTGCGCAAGGAATCATTCACAAGAATGGATTCATCCTGTAATCGGCGGACGGCACGGCTAATATCTTCTTCATTGATTTTAGTGCCCAAAAAGTTCTCTATAAAAGCATCCAGTGCTTGATCAATTTGCTCCAGACTGATCCCTTCTGCCGGAGTAATAGCAAAAGAAAAAACAGTCATACCTGCCGTCATGGCACTGTAATAAGAAGACACACCCACCGCCAATTTTTTTTCCACTACAAAATGTTTGTACAACTGGCTGTTTTGCCCCCCACTTAAAATTTCATCCAGTACCTGCAACCCGTGGGTATAAGCCGATTCTCCATCCATGTAGGAAGGGGCTAAGTACCAGCGCCTATATTGTGGTTGGGTCACTTCCGGGTGGCTGAAAGTAAAAGTACGTGTTGTCCGATGTGGAGGTTCTTTACCTAAAGGAGTCCGCCGTACAACACGATAAGGAATGGTTTCATAAATCTGTTCCGCCAAGTTCATCACTTCTTCAAATGTGACATCCCCGGCCACAACCAGAATTGCATTGTTAGGAGCATAATAATTGGCATAAAACTTTTTCAGATCCTCCAGTGTTAATGCCTGTAACTCTTCCTCCCAACCAATGACCGGCCCCCCTAAGCGCTGGTTCAAATAGAAAGATGCCGCCATTTCTTCACCTAAAATACTGGCAGGTCTATTTTCTACCCGCATGTTACGTTCTTCTAAAACCACTTTCTTTTCTGTTTCAAACAAGTCTTGTCTAAGCAAAAGATTTTGCATCCGGTCTGCCTCCAGCATCATCACTAAAGCCAGATATTCCTTGGCAATACTCTGATAATAACTGGTGTATTGTCCTGCCGTAAATGCGTTATCCTCTCCGCCATGCTTGGCAATCAATTTGGAGAACTCCCCCGGCCCGTGGGATGTAGTGCCCCGGAACATCATATGTTCCAACAAATGGGCCAAACCGGATTTTCCTACCGGTTCATCAATAGCACCAACTTTGTACCACACCATATGCTGGACAACGGGAACATTCGGGCGCTCAATCACCACGACCTCCATCCCGTTCTTAAGAGTACCCACCTTGGGGTTAAATACGCCAGCTTGGGCAGAAGAGATGAAAATCAAACTCAAGAAAACAAACGAAAAAAGTGATAATCGCTGGCGATTCATCTAAAAGATTTCTTCTTGACCCTGGGTACGTTTTTCTTGCTCTTTTCGAAGGCGGTCTGCCTCTTTTGTCGGGTCAACCGTGTCAGCATCATCCTTACTGCGACGGAAAGGGTTATATTTCTCTAAGAAACCCTTTTCCTCTTCTGATGGATTCAAACGCTCCCGGTCTAACTCTTCCCGCACATCATTGCTGGCATCCAATGCATCCGCACGTGACAAAAAGCTACGTTCCCCTTCGGTCAGCTCCATATCCTGTTCATTAGTACCCAGAAATTCTCTTTCCAACTGACTCCGCGTATCTACTTCTTGCGGGCGTGGGGCGCCTGGCTCCGGGGGCCGCAATTCATAGTTAGGCGGCAAACTTAAAGGAGCACGCGTCACGACATTAAATTCATCAATGGGTTGGCGTTCCAGGCCCAACTCCTTTTGAACATTGCCACATCCGACAAGCAGAACACATAATGCAAAGGTAAACAAAATTCTCATGACTTCTTTTTAACGCTTTCTTTCCCATTTGTGAAGTGATCAAAAATAATCAGGCCCACCCCAATGGTTATGGCCGAGTCTGCTAAGTTAAAAGCTGGCCAGTGATACATATTGGCATGGAAATCCAGAAAATCAACCACCGCACCAAAACGCACGCGATCAATAAGGTTGCCCAAGGCTCCACCAATGATCAACCCCAAAGCAATCTGTAAAATTAGCGACCCAGATCGATACAACCATACGAGCAAACCTGCGACAATTAGCCCGGCCATAATAATCAGAATGTAGCGTGCCAATAAGCTGTCTGCCTGCAACAGGCCAAAGCTGACCCCCCGGTTCCATACGGGTGTAAGATTAAAAAATGACAAAACTTCCACTTGCCGAGGCGGATTAAAGATCCAGTCCAGCATAAAAATTTTGCTGGCCTGGTCCAGTACAATAACAATAAAAGAAAAAAGAAGGCCCGTCTTCATAAGAAAATTTTCTATTCTCCCACCGCTAGTTTGCGCTGGTCTTCATTGGCGTTGGAGAGAAAATATTCCACCGCATCCGCATCGCGCGCAGACAGGGTTGGATACTCAGGATTACTTCCTACATCAGGCAAAACCTTCCAACAACGCTCACATTTTTGTCCTTGAGCAGGTTGGTGTACTACAG
>JANQSM010000025.1 GCA_028284025.1 Alphaproteobacteria bacterium
AGCGCCAGCCGGGTATCACCCTCTGTTTGCTGCCAGATTTTACCTTTTAGTGAAAGACGGGCGGTTGGCACTGTGGCCTTTTTCTTAACTACATCTGCCATCATCTTTTATTCCATTCTTATGAAACGTATGGAAATAACTTCTGCTATTTCTCGAATTTTTTCAAGCAGATTCAAAAAAACCTGTTCCTGGGTAGAACTTGTCGTAAAACATAAATCCTGGCCACTTGCCCCAGCAGGACCGGCACGCACCAATTCTTCCAGGCTTATATCATGCTCAGACAGAATTGTTTCAATCTCAGGTAAAACACCTTTTTCAATGTCAGCATTTGCGGCTACCACGATATGAAGATAGTAGGCCCCTTCCCGCTCAAGAATTTCTGTTGGCAGGCTATCTGACAAATTTTGCACAGGTATGTTAAAAGGTAAGCTTTTCTCACCCCGGGCCACATACATAATATCCGATACCACAGAACTGGCTGTTGGGTTTTGTCCGGCTCCAGCTCCTAAAAACAACAAATCCCCGACATAATCACCTGTTACTAATACGGCGCTCTTGTTGCCTGGTACATCAGCAAGTGGATGCGAAACCGGCAACAGGGCAGGATATACATACTGCACCACTTTGCCTTTGTGATATTTGGCCATCCCGACAAGCTTGATATTACGATTTAATACCGCTGCATTAGACAAATCATCTGCCTTAATATCGCGAATCCCCTCCACATACATGTGGTCTAAATCTGGTTTAATCCCAAAACCAATGGTTGCCAAAATCGCAAGCTTGTGGGCGGTGTCAAAGCCATCTACATCAGTGGAAGGATCAGCTTCAGCATAGCCCTTGTCCTGGGCTTCTTTTAAAACGTCTTCAAATGACCGACCGGTCGCAGCCATGGTCGTAAGGATGAAATTACATGTACCATTCAATAAAGCCATAAAGCTGGAAACTTTATTGGCACAGACTCCGTCCCGTAATCCATGAAGAATTGGCACGCCTCCGGCCACAGCAGCGTCAAACATCAGGTTCACTCCATTGCTTTCAGCAATTTCTGCCAATTCTTCACCGTGCGTTGCAATCAAAGCCTTGTTGGCCGTAACAACCTGCTTTTTATTCTGTAATGCTGCTTTGACAAGATCATAAGCCACCCCATCAGCCCCGCCGATTAACTCCACAATCAAATCAACGTCCAGCGTTACCATTTGCAGGGGATTATCAAACCACTGAAATTTCTCAATGCCAAAACCACGGTCTTTATTTTTGCTGCGTGCTGAAACTGCGTTTAATAATACCTGGCGCCCACAACGTTGCTTGATATGATCATGATTCATATTCAAAAGCTGTGCAACGCCTGCGCCCACAGTACCCAATCCAGCAATAGCGATTTTAAAAGGCTTGTCCGTCATGAAGGTCTAGCGAAAATAAATGACAGCTCGTCGATTCCAGGCCTCACCCCATGGTGTCGATTCTTCATACATCGGCTGCGAATCTCCGCGAGCATTTATACCAATATCGCCAGGCTTGATCCCGGCCCGAATCAACTTATCACGCAAAGATTCTGCCCGCTTCAAAGAGAATTCATAATTTACAATTCTCTGACGTTCAGGGGATAGGTTGCTTGTTCGCTGGGATGCATGCGCTTCAATAAGCACACGGGCACCGGTCTTTTTATAAAGCCTGTAAATTCTATTGATCAAAGCCAAATCTTTTTGTGCAACTGATGTGCGACCATCCCTAAAAAAGAATGTCGCCACTGGGTCCGTTGACCCCACAATTGAATAATCCAGATTCTCAATAGAACTAATGGCGCGGCTATAATCAAAATCATCATTGCGCGGGTAATTACTATAATTGCGGATGCTTTCATAGGCAGGATCATTTTCGGAATACATGTGTCCTGTGCTTAAACCGACGTTACTGCTGCGGATATCAAAAACCTTCAAGGAATTATCAAAGGATACGGAGGATGAAACTGTCCCATCAGGTCGGGTAGTCACCACAATATCAGCAACGGAATCTTTATCTTTTACATTCCCCCGTCCGTCAGAAGCCTGGCTAACCCGCGCATGCTTCAGCTTTGGCAGTGTCAATTTTTTAGTAGATTTTACCTCAGCAGAATGGCTCATAAAGGCTGGATAACGGTTGTTCTCCAATACACTGCTTTGTTGCTGATAAGATTGCGGTGCGCGTGTGCGGTCTGGAATTTGTACCGGGGGCATAAAAGATGGATTATAAGCCCGGAAACCATAATTCCACGCCCCATTCATGTGTGGGTAATACCTGTAAGATGGATATGGCGCTGAACTACGCGGCATGGAAGCCCCATAAGCACCAG
>JANQSM010000033.1 GCA_028284025.1 Alphaproteobacteria bacterium
GTGGAGCCGCCGGGTACTGCCCCCGGGTCCGCGTGCTTATTACATGCACCATTTATCGCCATAGTCAGCAAGCTGACTCTTATAGTATAGACATAAAACGTTAAGAATTAAAGGGGCTAAAGACCTTTTTTCTTTTCATAGGTAATGAAACTAAAGGGTGGGTCATGCTGCTGTTGATCTTCCCGATGGATTTCCTCAAAATTGGAAGGGATATCGGGAAAATAGGTATCTCCCTCATAATCCCGATGGACCCGGGTTAAATAGATTTTATCAGCCATCTGCATGCTTTGGCGATAAAGGTTACCTCCACCGATTATAAAGATCTCTTCATGCTGATCCTTGATGGCGGCAAAAGCGCTGGACATGGTCAAAAAAACTTCTGCTCCGTCGGCTTTATATTCTGGATTGTGAGTCAGAACGATATTGCGTCGATTGGGTAAAGGTTTAATGGGTAAGCTTTCATAGGTTGTGCGCCCCATCACGATTGGGTGGCCAGAGGTAATTTTTTTAAAATGCTTTAAATCCTCAGGGATGTTCCATGGCAATTTGCCATCCTTACCAATGACGTTATTCGCGGAGGCCGCTACGATGATTGAAACAGTCATACTTGTCCTAACAGTTTAAACAGCAATTGGTGCTTTGATGCCCGGGTGCGGGTTATAATCTTTAAGTTCAAAGTCTTCAAATTTAAACTTAAAGATGTCTTTTATATTAGGATTCAAAGCAACTGTTGGCAAGGGGGGCAGATCGTTGGCGCGTGAAAGCTGTAACTTTACCTGGTCAATATGGTTTTTATAAATATGGACATCACCAAAAGTATGGATAAATTCATGGGCTTCCAGGCCGGTGACCTGTGCAACCATCATCAATAGCAAGGTGTAGCTGGCAATATTAAACGGTACACCTAAAAAAACATCCGCACTGCGCTGGTAAAGCTGGCAGGAAATTTTGCCATTCTGCACATAAAACTGAAACATGGTGTGACAGGGGGGCAATGCCATGTGATCCACATCAGATGGGTTCCATGCAGAAATAATATGGCGGCGGCTTTCCGGGTTAGCTTTGAGATTTTCAATCAACCGCTGTATCTGGTCAATACCATTAAAGTCACGCCATTGCTTGCCATAAACCGGTCCAAGGTCACCATTTTCATCGGCCCACTCATCCCAGATACCAACATTGTTTTCTTTTAAATATCGAATGTTGGTGTCCCCGGACAGAAACCACAACAATTCGTGCACAATAGATCGGAAAAAGACCTTCTTGGATGTAAGAAGCGGAAAACCTTCCTCTAGGTTAAACCGCATTTGGTACCCAAACGTGCTTAATGTTCCGGTGCCGGTGCGGTCTTGCTTTTCTATGCCATTGTCCAGAATATGCTGTAAAAGCGCCAAGTATGTTTTGTCTGTCGTGTTCATATGCCTAATATATGACAAGACACACCGAGTCTGCCAAGTCAAAAACACGCCCTCATCCGGGTTGTGTATAACACCGGCAATAAAATTTACAAAAAATGTCCAAATCCGAAAATAATCTATTGACAGGTTTAAAACGTGTGATACTTTACATCCTATGT
>JANQSM010000047.1 GCA_028284025.1 Alphaproteobacteria bacterium
CGGCTATGGGATGGCTGTAGCCCAGGCCCAACATGCCTTGCGAGAAATGGGGGATCTGTTGAAAAAGAATGGTGCCAAGGTAACGTATGCCATTCATCCGGTTGCAGGTCGTATGCCTGGCCATATGAACGTATTATTGGCAGAAGCCAACGTACCATACGACGAAGTGTTTGAGCTGGAAGAAATCAACCGTGACTTTTCGACTGCCGATGTTGCCTTTGTGATTGGCGCCAATGATGTCACCAATCCGGTGGCAAAGACAGATCCTGCCAGCCCGATTTATGGCATGCCGATTCTGGATGTGGAGAAAGCGAAAACCACGCTATTTATCAAACGTTCTCTAAGCCCGGGATATGCCGGGGTAGACAACGATTTGTTCTATCGTGAAAAAACGATGATGCTGTTTGGTGATGCAAAGAAGATGTGTGAAGAAATTGTCCAGGCGATCAGCTAAAGCCTAAAAACCATCCATACTTTGGCGCTTACGCAAAGCTTTGCGTTGGCGACGCACAGATTCGGCTTGCTCGCGCACACGGCGCTCACTTGGTTTTTCATAATGACGTCTTAGTTTAATTTCGCGAAAAATACCTTCACGCTGCATCTTTTTCTTCAGCGTACGGATCGCTTTCTCAATATCATTGTTTTTAACGTCTACTATCACGAAAAACCAACTCCTTTGGTGTTTTAGGTTAAGAGAAACAGGTTGATACCACACTTTTCGAACAGAAAGCAAGAGCATAAACCCAAAAAATATGATTTTTTCTGTTTCAAACTCTTTTACCCTAGAGGGAAGATATTAATTTTCTATTAACAAACTGTTGAAGTCTTTGAAATAGCACAAGATTTAATGCACAGTTTCACGCAATAAACCGCCTGGCACCATGCCGCGACCTGTACGCGGCAAAGACAATTTTATCAAATTATAGTTTCACCCGGTTGACGTGGCCCATTTTGCGGCCCGGGCGCGCTTCTGTTTTGCCGTAATGATGAAAATGGGCGTTCTTCTCTTTTAAAATATCCGACCAGGTATTGATTTCATCGCCTAGCAGATTTTCCATCTCTGTGGGGGCGACCAAGTCCACTGAACCCAGTGGGAGCCCACAAATAGCGCGGACAAATTGCTCAAACTGTGACGTGACACACCCGTCCATTGTCCAGTGACCTGAATTATGCGGCCGAGGCGCCATCTCATTGATCAGAACGCCATTATCTTTTGTGACAAACATCTCTACTGCCAATAATCCGCACACGTCCAGTCTTTCAGTCAATTTTATAGCCATCTCCACTGCCTGGTCATGCACAGCCGCATCCAGATCTGCCGGGGCAATCGTCTTTTTCAAGATGTGATTTTCATGAATATTGTGCACCGGCGGATAATTTACACTTTGACCATCCCTGCTGCGCGCCACAATAACAGAGATCTCTGTGTCAAAATGAATAAACTGTTCCACAATCACCGTGCCCTGACCCAAATCGTCATAAGCCACTTTTGCCTCATCAAGAGAATTGACCATACGCTGGCCTTTTCCATCATAACCCAAACGGGTGGTTTTCATCACGCACGGCAACCCAACCTGCTGACAAGCCGATTCCACATCGCTTGACGATTCAATAAGGGCAAATCCTGCTGTGGCCAAATCATTGTTTTGAAAAAAGCTTTTCTCTTTAAACCGGTCTTGAGAAATATCCAGCACGCTTGCAGACGGAGCCAAACGACCAAATTTACCGATAAATTCTGCCGAATAAATTGGGATATTCTCAAATTCATAGGAAATCACGTCAGCTGCCTGCATGAAGTCCTGCAACGCATCTGTGTCATGATAAGAAGCAACGATGGTGCGCGCGGCAACTTGCGCTGCAGGAGAATTTTCGCTGTCAGAGAAAATAACTGTTTTATACCCCAGATTTGCAGCGGCCAATGCCGTCATACGGCCCAGTTGCCCACCGCCTAAAATTCCGATTGTGCCGCCGGGTGGTATGTGATCCATCGATTATTTTTTGTCCGTGGGTTCTTTTGCAACTGCGTCTGTGTGTGATTTTCGGTATTTATTTAATGCTTTGGCAATTGTCTGATTCTGTAGAGACAGAATAGAAGCTGACAACACAGCCGCATTTATAGCGCCCGGTTTGCCAACAGCCAGCGTGCCAACCGGTACACCGGCAGGCATTTGCACGATAGACATCAGACTGTCCATACCCTGTAAGCTGGTAGATTCTACCGGCACACCCAATACCGGTAATGTTGTCATACTGGCCGTCATGCCAGGCAAATGCGCGGCTCCGCCGGCTCCCGCAATAATCACCTGGATACCGCGATCTTTTGCTGATTTAGCAAATTCCACCAAACGGTCAGGTGTACGATGAGCAGAAACGATCTTCTTTTCAAAAGGAACTTTAAGAGATTCTAACACAGTGGCAGCATGGCGCATGGTGCTCCAGTCAGATTGACTTCCCATAATAATGCTGACCAGTGGTTGTTTTGCCATGACGCGACCTCCTGCTTCAAAAGAAGGAGTTACTATAATGATTTTGCGGTAAATGGCAAGAACTTAGGCAATAATGTCAGGCACCAGCATATTTTCCACGCGCTGGATTTCATCTTTAAGGTTTAATTTCTTGCGTTTCAAACGCATGAGTTGCAATTCATCATAGGGAGGGCTTTCACCGATCCGCTGAATTGCAAGGTCCAAATCTGAGTGTTCTTGGCGCATCTCTTCAAGACGCTGTCTGAGTTGATCTTCTGAAATATCTAACATGTCCATTATTCTTTTGTTAATTATTGTCCATTATCCCTGCTTTTGAGCGTTGGGCTGTTGCGTTTAAAGTCTGAATAGTATACCACTAAAAAAACTTAAACTTAACAAAAATTGTAGGATATTTTAGCTTTTTCGCTAAATTTATAACAAAATAACGCATATTATGGCTAAAAAAACCGGAAATAGAACGATTGGAGTGCTTACAAGCGGCGGAGATTGCGCTGGTTTAAACGCAGTTATTCGCGGGATTGTCCACAGAGCCACGCTGGGGTATGGATGGGAAGTCATTGGGATCAAGAACGGTACGTTCGGCATGATGCAACGCCCCATTGGCTGTCAACATCTGTCTATTAATGATGTAAACACCAATGTTTTGCGCCAAGCAGGTACAATTCTGGGCACCATTAACTATGGTAACCCCTTTGCTTACCC
>JANQSM010000055.1 GCA_028284025.1 Alphaproteobacteria bacterium
TGGAAAAAAATATTTTGAGCGAGATTCCGTCAAAGATTGTCGCAGATGAACGTCGCCTGCGCCAGGTCCTAATCACTGCCTTACAGCAGTGTATTGAAAAATGTGAAGGTGAGAGTGTTGTTTTGCAGATTAATGTTCAAAATAGAGGCACTTCTTCTGATGCGCATTTTGTTTTTACTTGTGATTATGAAGGTACCGGATTTGATAAAGCATTGATTAAACAGCTTGAAGAACCGGATTTTGACTTCAGTAATGATTATGCTGGGTCTTTGGATGTTGCGGCCTTGGCTGTTTTTGTTTCTCGCAAGATCCTGGACAAGATCAAAGGGAAATTTAAGATTCAGAACAAGCGTAGTAATAAAGGGGCTACGGTTGAAATATCATTTGATGCCAAAGCCAAGGTTTTTGTTTCTGCGGAAGATCAACAGCCTTCTTACAAAGACCTTAAAATCTTGATCATTGATGAAGACAGGGCAGAGCGTGAGTACCTTGCTATGACATGTGAAAAGGCAGGGTTTAAAACAGATAGTGTAGAACAGGTAGATGGTGTTAAAGGTTATATCACAAAGGATCAAGGATATGATGCAATCTTGCTGGATTATGAAGGAGATTCCGGCGAATTAAGAGAGTCGCTGGACAAAATTTTTGATCTTGAAAAACAGTTTAGCCAACCACCTGCCAAGCTGTTTTTGATGTCAGAACTTTCTCTTGAGGATCTTAAAGCAGATAAAGATATACAATCCAGTTTGGTGAAATTTGAAAAAACACTTTCCAAACCAATTGGATCCACCCAACTGACGACGGTATTAAAATCATCCCTAACCGGCGCTAAGGTCAAGCTGCCTGCTGTGACTCCTGGCAAAAAACAAATTGATAAAACACTTGGTGCCAAGTCACCGCTTAATATTTTGGTGGCCGAAGATAATAAGGTAAATCAGGCCTTGATTAGATCTATGCTGGAGCGTCTTGGGTTTAACCCAACGGTTGTAGAGGATGGTAAACAGTGCGTAGAGGAATTTAAAGCACGTCCCGCCAAGTACAATATGATTCTGATGGATATTGTAATGCCCAATATGGATGGTATTGAAGCAACCAAAAAAATCCGCAAATTCTCTCAAAATAAAGAAAGCCCAGCCATTGTTGCTATGACAGCCAACGTAATGGACCAGGATAAATACATAGCTGCTGGCATGAATGACTTTATTGCAAAACCCCTTCGGCTTGAGAAAATTTCCTCTCTCTTGACAGAGTGGGGAGAAAAAAACACCTCTACTGTCCCTGAGGCAGCAAACATGGCATAGCAGCAATTTAGTAGTTGCGTTTCCCTTTAGAATATCGCATGATGAGCAAAATTTTCATGAGATATTTGTATGCCAGAAAATAATGTTCTTGATATTTTAGGAAATGATCCCGAGATCGCCGCTCTCGTTGAGGGTCTTGTCACTGCTATGGTTCCTCCCAGACCTTGGGGCGAAAATGACCCCGAGATCGCCGGATCTGTATACCAAAGAGTATATGGACCTTTTTACCGCGTATACAATGAAATAGTAAAAAATAAAGATGAATCTTTTTCTCACATTGTTGGAAACGAACTATTGGATACAACTCGTGTTACTTTACCAGATGGAAAAACAGCTTATCTTGATGGAGAAATTAGTTTAGATATCCTACAGAAAAATGTAACTGATTTTATTGAATCACAAGGCGGAAAAGTAGATGAAGATACTGTAAGAAGAATTAAATCCCTTTATGTAGAAGAGGGTACAATGATCTTTCATGTTAAGTTGCCTGAAGGAAAAGTAAGGAAGCTTTTCATCATTTATGATGGTCCTGTTTCTGATCCAAGAGAGCTTCTGTTAGCACCTTCACAACAACTCTATGGCTTGCCATTGTCAATGTTTCAAGAGCAAGTTACACCATCTGATATTGCTGAGATTGAATTGTGGCAAAAGCTTTGGTCATGTTACTTTCGCCAATATGAGCAGGATTTTATTCCCAAAGGATCTGAAAGATTTGATTCAGATGTTATTCAGCAATACATAAGGCTTATAAGGGATGGTGCGGGTGTTATTATTTCTATGATTCTGCGTGCAGAATTTATGGGCAGAGATGAACTTATTAATTTGTACAATTTTTATTCTCAACTTTTGGCTGCAAGATTTATGCAATATCCTAGAGGCGTGGATAGCGTTTTTATAACTCCATTAGTGGAATATATTGTAGATGAGGCTCCCGGAATTATTGATTCTTATCAAAATTCAGACCGTGAAGAGCAAACCTTGCTGCAAATTATAGCCCAGGTGCTTCAAGCAGCCCTTCCAGATTTGGATGAGTACCTTAAACTAATAAATGATTTGAGCGATGGGAACCTTGCAAGAAGACTTGATAACGCATCCTCTGATGAGGAATTTACGAGTAGATTAACACTTCTTGAACAGACTCTTTTCTCTGCGAGAAATACATTCTTGCTAGACAACTTTGTATCAGTGGGGCTTTCATATGATTTATCTTCATTGGATGAAACGAAGTGTGAGGAGCTATTTGAGATAGGAGAAGAATTTAAGGTACGCGAATTCTTGAAAGAAATTCAGTTAATAGTTGAAATGCAAGCCCCTTTTGTTACCCCGATGGCTATTATTAAAAGTTTTATTACCTTCTATCGCAAGCGAAAAGACTACCTGGAGGAATTTATAAAAGGTGCCAGAGAACAAAGTAGTTTGGTAGCAGAGCACGTTCAGCGTATTTTTATTGAAGGTAAAGGAGGGTATCTTGGTTTTGACCAAAAAATTGAGATCCTTGGAGCACTTAAAGATAAAATTATTCACCGGGCCGCTGATTTACATCATGCCCATTATGAAGAGTTGAATAGGCAAAGAGTCTTGGGACACACTGTCGATATCCCCCCTTTAGAAGTCCGGTTTCCAAGAGCACGATAAATTATCTAAGTATAATCTCTACACGCCTGTTGAGAGGTTCTGGCTGGTTTTCATCCGTAACAACAAGAGGGGCTTTTTCTCCCTCTGAGCGCAAGTCAATTCGCGGCAGAGGTGTTCCGCCTGCACGTAAGATGTCTTCGACCGCCAGCGCGCGTTCCTGTGAAATTTCCATGTTGCTGGCTTCGCTTCCGGGTGCATCGGAATGTCCAATAATGCTGATCGCAACTTGACCATCATAAAAATCGATCAACTGGGTAACCTGGTCAATAATATCCATTGCTTCCTGGTTCAATTCTACCCCGCCATCAGGAAAGAAAATCAGAAAAGATTGCGGTAAATTCGCATTTAAAACTGCATCTTCTGCCTTTTCTTCACTTTCCCAAGACAAAGTTGTCTCAGTCGTATAGCTTTCATCCAGTTTGCTTAAGCTAACATAAAATTTTTCCCGGCAATTTTGAATATCATCTATTTGCAGGTTTTCCTCAGCTTGTTCCATCCAGCAATCAAAACTGGCAAGCGTTGCGGCAAGATCACCAGGGAACTTTTGCTGATTCTGATCGTTCAAAACTTTGGCTAATCGAATCCGGGCATCTTCCAGTTCAATGCGGTGAATTTTAGGAATCCGCCAGTCATAAATGCTTTCGGGTGCTATTTCTTCCTGATTCGCTGCGTTTTTTGCCTTTTGCGAGAATATTCTGGCGCTAGACCAGTCAAATTGATCTGATTCATATTTAGCAATAGCGACATACTCTTGTGTTAAGGCCTTGAAATATGCGTCTTTTGGTAATTCCAGATTTTCCAATTCACTCATGGTTGTGTAGCTGCACGCCGTAAGAGATACGGAAAAACACAATAAAAAGATTGATTTTAGCAGGATTGTTCTCATAGTCTGAAAGGTAGGCTCGTAAATTTACGGGAAGTTAACCATATTTTTAACTTATTGTATAATAAAAAAGAGTGAGACAATTTATATTTTAATATCAGGCTTTGAGGTTAAAAGGCGGACCAGCCTATGAGTATTGCAACATTACAAGAATATATTGATATCTTATGGATACTCATATGCACAATGCTTGTGGTCCTGATGCAAGCAGGTTTTTGTTGTCTGGAATCAGGCATGGTGCGCGCCAAAAACTCTATTCACGTTGCGATTAAAAATTTAGCTGACTTTTGTGTTGCCGCGGTTTTGTACTGGGCAATTGGCTTCGCCTTTATGTTTGGAGAAAGCATAGGGGGGATATTTGGAGCCTCCAATTTTGTATTTGGTATTGAATCCACCATGTGGATGTATACATTTTTCCTCTTCCAGCTAGCATTTTGCGCTACTGCCACGACCATTGTCTCAGGGACAGTAGCAGAAAGGATGCGCTTTTCCGGGTATATGATCACATCCGCTATTTTATCC
>JANQSM010000056.1 GCA_028284025.1 Alphaproteobacteria bacterium
ATGTGATTTCTATCCATATGCCTCCTCTGCGCAGTCGTGGTGATGATGTGATTGAACTGGCGGAGAGCTTTTTACAAAATATAGCTCACCAGGAAGGTAAGCAATTGGAAGGCTTCTCTGAAGAAGCCAAAAATGCTATCCGGTTGTATAACTGGCCAGGGAATGTGCGACAATTATTGAATGTAGTCCAAAACATGGTGGTGATGAACGAAGGAGAACAGATTACCGAAGCCATGCTGCCAGCACCGCTGGATAAATTTATTGGCGCTGATCAGCCTGAGCATCCTCGCCGTCGGGCGACAGACCATATTCCTGCAACCTTGCGAACTCAAGTCCATGTTCGACCGTTAAAACCTGAGAATATCAAACCGTTGTGGGAGGTTGAGAAGGAAGCAATCGAAACCGCCATAAAAATATGCGAGGGTAATATTCCCAAAGCCGCGGCCTTGCTGGAGATCAACCCATCTACCATTTATCGTAAAAAAGCAGGCTGGGAAGAAAAAGACCAGGCCAGCTAAAGGGTTTAGATTCGTCACCTTTTACTTGCATTTCAGCATAGTTTTCCTATATAAATCAGGACAAATTTAGTACTATTTAAGAGGTTTTATGATAAAGCTTGGAAAATTGACAGATTATGGCGTTGTGTTGATGGTGCATATGGCGCGTCACGAGGAAACGTTATTTAATGCCACACAATTATCCGATCAACTGGGACTTTCCAGGCAAACGGTTGCCAAATGCCTAAAAAGTATGGCACACCACGGGTTATTGACTTCCCGTCGTGGAGTGCATGGCGGCTATGTATTGGCCCGTGATGGCAAAGATATTTCGGTGGCGGATGTGGTATCTGCTCTGGAAGGGCCAATCTCAATTACTGAATGTGTCGGGCAAACTGTCAATAAGTGTTGTATCGAAGGAAAATGCCCCTTGCGCGGAGGGTGGAATGAAATTAATACAGCCATTGAAGGGGCATTAAAGAATGTCTCCATCGCTCAGATGGCTGAAAAAAGGTAATAAGAAGCATGAGTAAAACTCTGGTACAGGAACAAGAACAGCTTTCGGACGAAGCCCGTGAAGTTATGGACACGGTCGATTCTGCTGTGGGCAAGGCCTATAAGTACGGCTTTAGTACAGACATTGAAATGGAGATGGCGCCCAAGGGTTTGAATGAAGATATTATTCGCCTGATTTCCGCCAAGAAAGAAGAACCACAGTGGATGTTGGACTGGCGGTTGGAAGCATATAAAATTTGGCAGGAGATGGAGGAGCCAGACTGGGCAAAGGTCAAATACCCTCCGATTGATTATCAGGAAGCGTATTATTACGCAGCTCCTAAAAATATGAAGGAAAAGCCTAAAAGCCTGGATGAAGTAGACCCTGAGCTTTTACGCACTTATGAAAAGTTAGGTATTCCATTGAAAGAACAAGAAGTGTTGGCAGGGGTTGCTGTTGACGCGGTGTTCGATAGTGTGTCTGTTGCCACTACTTTCAAATCTAAACTGGAAGAAGTTGGTGTGATTTTTTGTTCTATGTCAGAGGCGATTAAAAATCATCCAGATTTGGTGAAAAAATATTTAGGTTCCGTTGTCCCGCAGGCCGACAACTTTTTTGCCGCGCTTAATTCTGCTGTGTTTACCGATGGATCATTTGTCTATGTTCCAAAAGGTGTGCGTTGTCCGATGGAACTTTCAACGTATTTTCGAATTAACGCCCAAAATACAGGCCAGTTTGAACGCACCCTGATTATAGTCGAAGAAGGAAGTTACGTAAGTTACCTGGAAGGGTGTACCGCCCCGATGCGGGATGAACATCAATTGCATGCCGCAGTGGTGGAGTTGGTAGCCCTGGATGATGCAGAGATTCGCTATGCCACGGTGCAAAACTGGTACCCTGGTGATGAAAACGGTAAGGGTGGAATCTATAACTTTGTTACCAAGCGCGGCGCGTGCCGAGGAAAGCGATCGAAGATTTCCTGGACTCAAGTTGAAACGGGTTCGGCGGTTACCTGGAAATATCCCAGTTGTATTTTACAAGGGGATTATTCTGTAGGGGAATTTTATTCAGTGGCTATCACTAACAATCGGCAACAGGCTGATACCGGAACCAAGATGATTCACATAGGTAAAAATACCAGTAGCAAAATCATCTCTAAGGGGATTTCTGCGGGTAAGTCAGATAATACGTATCGTGGATTGGTCAAAATTTTACCTGGTGCACAGAATGCGCGTAATTTTACCCAGTGTGATTCCATGCTGATTGGTGATAAATGTGGAGCACATACAGTGCCTTACATTACTTCAAAAAATCCGACAGCAGTGATTGAGCATGAAGCCACCACATCTCGTATCAGTGAGAATCAATTATTCTATGCAATGCAACGGGGTTTATCGGAAGAAGAAGCGCTGGGCTTGATTGTGAATGGATTTTGTAAACAGGTCTTGCAAATCTTGCCGATGGAATTTGCAGTGGAGGCCCAGAAGCTGGTGAGTATCAGCCTGGAAGGAAGTGTTGGATAAGAATGAAAAGAAAGGCCAAGTAACATGTTAAAGATTAATAATTTACAGGTTAAAGTTGACGATGCACAGATTATCAAGGGACTGAACCTGCATGTTAAACCAGGTGAAATTCACGCCATTATGGGGCCTAACGGGTCGGGCAAAAGTACATTGTCTTACACTTTGGGGGGTCGGGATGGCTATGATGTAACTGGCGGGGACATTCTGTTTGAGGGCACCAGCATTCTGGATCTGGATCCGAGTGAGCGTGCTGTACTGGGAATCTTTCTGGGCTTTCAATATCCAGTAGAAATTCCTGGCGTCACGACAATGACATTCTTGAAAACAGCTGTGAATGCGGTGCGCAAAGGTCGCGGAATGGAGGAGCTGGATGCTGTGAACTTTTTAAAATTAGTTCGGCAGAAAGCTAAAGAGCTGGGTATTGAAGAAGAGATGTTAAAGCGTTCTGTTAATACCGGTTTTTCAGGTGGAGAGAAAAAGCGCAATGAAATTTTGCAAATGTCTTTGTTAGAGCCGCGCATGGCAATTTTGGATGAAACGGATTCTGGCCTGGATATTGATGCCTTGAAAGTGGTAGCCAACGGAGTCAATGATATGCGGGACCCTGATCATGCGATTGTGGTAATCACACACTACCAAAGATTACTGGATTATATAGAGCCAGATTTTGTGCATATTTTATCACGAGGAAAAATTGTACGAAGCGGAGATAAAGCTTTGGCACAGGAACTGGAAACAGATGGCTATGATTCGGTCATTGCAAAGGCGGCATAAATAAATGGTAGCACGTGCAAAATATATCGAAAAACCAGAAGTTGCTGACCAGTTTAAGGTGATAAATACTAAGCTGCCGGGTTCAGATATTAACTGGATGCAGCAGTGGCGCAAGCAGGCAATGGAAGCTTTTAGTAACACGGGTATTCCTACACAAGCGCAGGAAGAATGGAAGTTTACCAACCTGAAAGATTTACAGCGGAAGAATTTCACATCTCCTCTTTCTGATATAGAAGAACATTTTATCACCAAGGACCTGTCTCTCCTTGACCAGTTGCCACAGGGGCCGCGCCTTGTCTTTATTGATGGGATCTATCAGGAAAAATATTCAGATGCGGTTACGGGGAAAATAATGGTTTACCCCTTAAAGGAAGCACTTGAAAAAGCAGGAGATCGTGTCAAGCAACTCTTGGATCAAACTGCGCAAGAGGATGCTGAAACTCATCCGTTTGTTGACTTGGACGCAGCCTTGATGACGGATGGATTTTATGTTCATGCCCCCAAAAATGTAGTCGCAGATCAGCCAATTGTTGTGCTTTATCTGAACACCCAGGCGAAAGCGCAGTCTCATTTGCGGGTTTTACTGGATGTTGAAGAAGGGGCAGATATTACTTTGATTGAAGTACACAAATCTTTGGAAGTAAGTGCTTCTTTTACAAACCTGGTTACAAATACAAAAGTTGGGGCCAATGCCCGGCTGCGGCAAATTAAAATCAATCATAATACGGCCGATGATTATCATATTGCTATGACCCAGGCAGTAATAGAAAAAGACAGCCGACTGGAATCTTTTAACTTAAATACTGGCGCGCGTATTTCCCGGCACGAAGCCCATATTTTGATACAGGGAGAAAACAGTGAATGCCACTGGAACAGTGCGTTACTATTGCGCGATCAGCGGCATGCGGATTTTACGGCAAGGGTTACACATAACGCCTGTCATTGTCTTAGTAAGCAAATGTGTAAAACCATCGTTGATGATCAGGCTAAAGCGGTATTCCAGGGTAAAACTATTGTTCGACCAGGGGCACAAAATACCGATGGCTACCAGCTCAATAACAATTTGCTGTTATCTCCCAAGGCCACGGTAGACACCAAGCCGGAACTAGAAATTTTTGCAGATGACGTGAAATGTTCTCACGGAGCAACCACTGGGCAACTAGATAAGGATGCATTGTTTTATCTGTGTTCTCGCGGACTGAGTGAACAGGAAGCGCGCCAGTTGTTGATCAAGGCGTTTATCGCTGATGAGATTGAAGCCGTAACCTATGATGAAATAAAACCGCATTTGAATGAATTGGTGCAGGAATGGTTTGACCATGATGACAACAGCGCCATCTAATATTGTTGGATTTGACAAGTTCTCTGTAGAAGATGTCCGTCAGGATTTTCCTTGCCTGGACCGGATCGTCAACAGCAATCCTCTGGTTTATTTTGACAATGCAGCGACTAAACAAAAGCCGCGTGCCGTGCTGGATGCCATGCAAATGTTCTATGAAAACCATTGTGCTAATGTGCATCGCAGTGCGCATACTTTAAGCAATGAAGCCACTGCCATGCTTGAAGCAGCACGGGAAAAAGTGCGTGATTTTATTAATGCAGACAAGCAATCTGAGATTATTTTTACGCGCGGGACGACAGAATCTATCAATCTGGTAGCTAACAGTTTTGGGCAAGGTTTTTTAAAACCGGGAGATGAAATCATTATTAGTGTGATGGAACATCATTCCAATTTTGTGCCCTGGCAAATGCTGCGTGACCGGATGGGGTTGAATTTAAAGATGGCTACTATTGCCCCAGATGGAAATCTGGATTTGGACCATTATGAATCTTTGTTTACTGAAAAAACCCGGCTTGTGGCGTTAGCCCATGTTTCCAATTCTTTGGGAACAGTCAATGATGCCAAGAAGCTTGTGCAAATTGCCCACCAGAACGGTGCAAAGATTTTATTGGATGGTTGCCAGGCCGTGGCGCATTTACCAGTAGATGTTAAAGATCTGGAATGTGATTTTTATGTATTCTCGGCACATAAAATGTTTGGTCCAACCGGTGTTGGGGTGCTGTATGGTAAAGAAGATCTGCTAGATCAAATGCCACCCTGGCAAGGTGGAGGTGAAATGATTGACCAGGTTACACTGGAAAAAACGACCTATGCGGATTTGCCGCACAAGTTTGAAGCCGGGACACCACCAATTGCTGAAATCATCGGGTTGGGGGCAGCTGTTGAGTATTTAAGCCAGTTCGATCGAGTTGCACTTCATGAATATGAAACCTATTTAAGGGACATGTTGATTGAACGGCTCTCAAACCATCCAGAGATGGCGATTTATGGTACTGCCAACAATAAGGTAAGTATCATTTCTTTTAATATGGGCGATATTCATTCCAGTGATTTCGCCAGTATTGTTGATAAGGAAGGTATTGCAGTTCGAGCGGGTCATCATTGTAACCAGCCATTGATGCAGCACTTTAACATCCCTGGAATGGTACGTGCCTCTTTATGTTTTTATAATACGGAAGCAGAAATTGATCGGTTTGGCCAAAGTCTTGAAACTGTGGCACGATTATTTAGTTAGGAAGTTGATATGACGGAAACAAAAAAGACAACAGAATATACGATGGCAGATGCCTTACGGGATGCGCGGGCCAATGCTGCGGTGGAAGTAACGATGGTAGACCCAGCGGCTTTAGAAGTATTGAAGCAGCAGCCGAAACCAGAGAATATTGAAGATTTAAAAGAAAAAATTGTGGAAGCTATTCGCTTGGTGAAGGATCCGGAAATCCCTGTTAATCTATATGATCTGGGACTGATTTATAATGTAGATGTAGACGAGGACTGGAATGTTTCTATCACCATGACACTGACAGCTCCTGCCTGCCCGGTTGCAGAAGAAATGCCCCGCCAGGTAGAAAATGTGGTCAAAGCTATTCAAGGCGTGCATCAGGCAAAAGCCGATCTGGTTTGGGATCCGCCATGGGATAAATCC
>JANQSM010000099.1 GCA_028284025.1 Alphaproteobacteria bacterium
AAACCTGTTGAGCGGTTCCGATAATGATTCCTCCGACAATTTTGATGATGGTGATTAAAAGGCCAGCCACGGCATCACCACGTACAAACTTGGCTGCACCATCCATTGACCCAAAAAAGTTGGATTCATTTTCCAGTTCTTTGCGGCGGTCTTTTGCTTCTTGTTCATTGATTAATCCAGCGGATAAATCTGCATCGATTGCCATTTGTTTTCCTGGCATTGCATCTAGTGTAAAGCGGGCAGATACTTCGGCAATACGACCTGATCCCTTTGTAATCACGACAAAGTTCACCAAGACCAGGATTGAGAATACAATAATCCCAATAACGAAATTACCCTGCATAATAAAGTTACCAAAGGCTTCAATCACCTTTCCAGCAGCATTTGTACCAGTATGCCCCTGGGATAAAATCAACCGTGTTGAGGCGAGGTTCAAGGAGAGCCGCAGCATGGTAGCAATGAGCAAAACTGTAGGAAACGTACTGAATTCCAGCGGTTTGGAAATAAACAGGACCATCATCAAAATGACAACAGAAAATGTCAGAGAGAAAGCCAAAGCAATATCTAACAGCCATGTTGGCATTGGCAGAATGAGGACCGTTAAAATAATGATCATCCCCAATGCCATGACGATCTCACCGCGTAAGATGTAGCTTGAGAACGAAGCACCCTCAGGTGCTGCTTCTGCATTTCCAGATTCTGCCATTTTACTTTCCCAATATCAGGTTGCCGAAGATATTATAATCAGGCTTCTGCGCCAGGGAGTTCCATCCCATCTTCGGTGTACTGTTTTAACTTGTTGCGTAACGTGCGGATTGAAATCCCTAAAATATTAGCCGCATGTGTACGATTCCCCAAACAATGGTCCAGGGTTTTGATAATAAGATCTTTCTCTACTTCTGCTACGGTTTTACCGACTTTGATCATGGTTTCCGCTGATACAGAGGAAGTAGATGCTTCAATATCCTCGCTGTTTGTTTCAACAGTTTGTGGCGTTTCATTGTCTGCTGACTGATGTGTCAGCAAAATAGCTTGCTCGGAAATCTCATCTCCATTAGCCATTAGCACGGCACGGTGCATAGTATTTTCAAGTTCTCGTACATTACCTGGCCAGTTATATCCAGCAAGCTTTTGTAAAGCTCCTTCGCTTAATGGCCGGACAGGTACACTGTTTACTTCGGCATACTTTTTTGCAAAATGTTTGGAAAGCATTTCAATATCTTTTGGCCGGTCTTTTAAAGATGGCATCTGAATGTTCACTACATTCAAGCGGAAATAAAGATCTTCGCGGAACTCCCCTTTTTTCACTGACTCCTGCAAATTGCGGTTGGACGTTGCCAGCAGGCGGATGTCAACTTTAACAGGCTTGTCTCCTCCGACGCGGTCGATTTCACGCTCCTGAATTGCGCGTAATAACTTGGCTTGTAAACGGGGGTCCATTTCTGAAATCTCATCCAGTAAAAGGGTACCTCCATCAGCTTCTTCAAATTTCCCGATGCGTCGGGCTACAGCACCCGTAAAGGCCCCTTTTTCGTGACCAAATAATTCAGACTCAAGTAGATTGTCCGGGATTGCTGCACAGTTTATAGAGACAAATTTTTTCTTTTCCCGTTTGCTTTGTCCATGAATATAGCGCGCCATAACTTCCTTACCCGTTCCAGATTCGCCTGTGATTAAAACACTCGCTTCGGACGGAGCAATCTGGTTGGCAAGCTCAATAACTTGCTTCATTTTCGGGTCGCTGAAAATAAAGTCTGTTGTTTCTTCTGCAACGGCAGAAAGAACAGCGGCGATCAATTCCGGATCGGGGGGGAGGGGGATATATTCCTTGGCGCCTGCCTTAATGGCAGCAACTGCTGTGTCAGCATCATTGTTAACACCACAGGCAACTACTTCTACATGAATGCGTTCCTGCTTTAAGGATTCCATGAAGCTTTTGATGTCCTGGGTGACATCAATCATGACCAGGTCGGCTCCCTTCCCATCTCGTAAAGCATTTAAAGCAGTCTGAGTATCATCTGCATGTGAGACTTTGGCCCCATCTTTATGGGCGATTTTTCCAGCCTCAGAAATATGACCTTCTAGTGTGCCGATGATAAGCAGTCGCATTCTATTACTTCCTTCTAGTCAAAATATTTTAGGCGTTTGGACGGGGGTAAAATTGTGTTGAGCATCATCTCAAGTCGCCGCGGATTTTCTTGGCGGGCGATAGAAGTTGCCCCAATCACAAACAGATTATTCAATAATTCTTCTTCTTTGGAATTACGTTCCAGCTTGGCAGCCAGCGGGTTAAATACCATGTTGGCGAGTACTGCACCGTA
>JANQSM010000114.1 GCA_028284025.1 Alphaproteobacteria bacterium
TTCCAGTGCGACCACAGCTCCCGCCAAGCGAGACAAAACTGCTGAGTTATAGCCAGTGCCGCATCCGACATCCAGCACGACATCTGCTTCATCAATGTCGGCTTCCTGTAACAGGCGGGCCAGTATCATGGGTTCCATTAAAAAACGGGGGTGCGCCAAACGACCATCCTGAATTTCAAGATCTTCATCGACATAGGCCAGAGTTTGCTGGTCTCGCATCACAAATTTTTCTCGTGGAATCTCGCGGAAAGCTTCAATAACATCAGTATCCGTCACTTTATTCGTACGGATTTGGGATTCCACCATATTGAAACGTGCTTTTTCAAAGTCCATTATTTATTTATAGCAGCCCGCAGAGCGGACACAATAAAAACAACGCCTTTTTCTAGAAATACTTGACCAAATGTGTTGACAGCTCTATAGCTATCACTCGCCATTTGATACGGCCCCGTGGCAGAGTGGCTATGCAGAGGATTGCAAATCCTTGTACATCGGTTCGATTCCGGTCGGGGCCTCCAGCATTTCTCCATTTTCTAATCTGAAAACGTGCTTATTTTTCCCTTGCGTGATCAGCTACCGGAAAATCATCCCCAACACAAGCATATGAACACTCAACACACTGTACCTTTGGAGCTTCTTCTACCAAATTGCAGAAAGAGTATTGAATGCCATCAGGACGACAATTGAGTTCCAATATTTCATCTGCCAAATCCCAAACCTCTTTATTGGTAGGAGCGCATACTTTTAGTGTATGTTCAGTTTTTTGGCTGAGTTTTTTTACTTGGATATCATCTGCATCCTTATTTGAATTAAGCAGATCCTGTAAAGTTTGCAAATCATGAGCATTAAATATTTCAATAACAGCAAGTGGCTCCTTGACTTTTGATTGCTCAGCTGAAGCATTGGCAGCGAAAGTAAGTGCAATAATTAGTAAGGAATATTTTAAAAAATTGAGCATTTTAAGCATGATACCCTCCCCTTAACAAACTGTTAATCTTGTAACATTATATCAAATATATCTTTTTTGGCAACAATTGTTTTTGGATCATTAACCATAAATCTACCCATAAAAGAAAAACCCCTGACCGATGTCAGGGGTTTTGTTATTGCATTCTTGTCTGTCAGAAAATTTATGGTTAGCTGGCTTTTTTCTTCTTATCGTCAGCTTTGTCCGGGTCAACTTGCTGGATCACACCTGCATCAACCATCTTTTGTACCATGTTTTGAATAACGGAAAGCGATTGTAGCAACCCACGGGCTGGCATAACCAATTTCTGGCGTACTTCGGGAACAGGCTCTTTTCCTTCCTCGGTAGATTCAAGAGCAACAAGCTCCAGGCGAACAACACCGCCTACAAAGTCAATTTTTCCAATTCCGTCAATGTAAAGTTCAGAAGCGCTCATAAACATATCCTTTTTCAATGTGGTTTTTGTTTTTCTTTAGTTTACGTTAGTAAAAACACAAAGTTATGTAAAGATTTTATGTCACCATTGTAAAAATTAAATCTTGCTGTAACTTGTAATAAACCTGCACCGAAGTGTTATTTTATAGGATTTATATGAAGACCTTATTGAAATTATTGATAATTTTATCTTTCATGGCTGGAGGGCCTGCCCTCGCCCTGCAAAGTGATGCCGAAACCACACCTCATGTTACTGCCCGCCTGATTGCAGATCAAACTGCCATAACACCCGGCGGAAAGATTAATGTTGCCTTGCATCTGAAAATAATCCCGGGCTGGCATACCTATTGGCAAAACCCTGGGGATTCTGGCCTGCCAACAGAAATTGAATGGGGTCTTCCACAAGGTACACAAGTTTCACAAATTCAGTGGCCTGCGCCGAAAGTAATTGAAGAAGCCGGGAATCTGACAATTTTTGGATACCATGATGATGTTTATCTTATATCTTCTCTTGCCATTCCAGAGTCTTATACAGCTTCTTCCGTTCCAATAGAAACGAAGGTCAACTGGTTGGTCTGTGAAGAAATTTGCATTCCTGAAAATGTATCCTTGAAAATGAATATCCCTGTCCAGCAAGATCCGCTTGCTTCCAGTTTTGAAGAAACTTTCAAACTGGTGCGCCAGCAAATACCCACTCCGGTGGACTGGCGAGCCTCTTTTTATGAAGATGGAACAACGCTAAATCTATTGATTGAAAGACCTTTAGATCTTGAGCCTATCTCTGATAAGCCGCAATATTTCTATCCTATTACTGAAGAGTTGGTGAATTATTCCCCCTCTCAGACGAAGGGCACAACGCCAGATGGCATTAAACTTACACAGCAAAAATCGGACTATTTTAATAATAATACCAAGGATTTTACAATAGTTGTTAAAGAAGGAAATTCTTTTTATGAACTAACTGCCTCTAAAAAAAGAAATAATACAATAGTTTTAACAACACCCTCTACGGCCTCTTCCCCCGTCTCTGTTCCAAATTTGCCTTTAGGTCAGGCCTTATTGTTTGCCTTTATTGGGGGGTTGATTTTGAATTTAATGCCTTGCGTCTTTCCAATTTTATCTATCAAAATCTTAAGTTATTGCAATAAAGCAGGAAAACAAACCCGTCATATTCGGGAAGAAGGCCTGGTATTTACCGCAGGTGTAATTGTATCTTTCCTTGTTATTGCCGGGTTACTGATTGCTTTACGCTCCGGCGGAGAAGCACTGGGCTGGGGCTTTCAATTGCAATCTCCTGGCTTTGTCAGTGCATTGATTTATATACTCTTCTTCTTGGGATTAAGTTTATCAGGCTTGGTAATGTTCGGCACCAGCCTTATGGGAATTGGATCACACCTTACGCAGAAAAAAGGTCATGCAGGTGCTTTCTTTACGGGTGTTTTGGCCACTATTGTGGCAACTCCCTGCACGGCTCCTTTTATGGGACCAGCCATGGGGTACGCCCTGACCCAACCTGCCGCTATATCCACATTGGTCTTTGCGGTTTTGGGATTGGGAATGGCCTTTCCGTATCTACTGCTAACATGGTTCCCACATCTTCTTAAATATCTTCCAAAACCAGGTGCTTGGATGGATGTATTCAAGCAATTTATGGCATTTCCCATTTATCTTACTGTAGTGTGGTTGCTTTGGGTTTTAAATCAACAAGTAGATTCTTTCGGGCTGGGACTGGTCTTGTTGGGTCTGGTTCTGATTGCTTTTGCATCTTGGATTGCATCAATTACCAAAAAACGTAAGC
>JANQSM010000127.1 GCA_028284025.1 Alphaproteobacteria bacterium
ATTGATGCGGCTGTCGATATGGCACAAAAGCAAGAAATTTCTGGCATCATTACCAATCCGATTCATAAAAAAGCCTTGATGGAAAATGGCTTTCAACACGCCGGTCATACGGACTACCTGGCACATTTATGTGCAACCGAAGATCCGGTAATGATGCTGGCAGCGGATTCTTTGCGTGTTGTACCCTTAACTGTGCACATTCCTCTGAATGAAGTTCCCGCCGCCATTACAACAGATAAAATTATCAAAACCGCAAGCGTTGTTCATGAAGCTTTGAAAAATGATTTTTCTATCAAGGACCCGCGATTGGCGATTGCAGGACTAAACCCACATGCAGGGGAAGGCGGTATTTTGGGCCAGGAAGAAGAAAGTATTATCATTCCTGCTATTCAAACTCTGAAAGGTGTCGGCATGGATGTGACCGGCCCCTTCCCGGCAGATACATTATTTCATGAACGTGCACGATCCATGTATGATGCAGCCATTTGCATGTATCATGATCAGGCCCTGACACCGATTAAAACTTTATATTTTGATACATGTGTGAACACCACCCTTGGCCTACCTATTGTGCGCACTTCCCCTGATCACGGCACTGCCCTCGATATTGCCGGTAAAGGTATTGCCAATCCATCCAGTTTAATGGCCGCCATTTCATTGGCCGGGAAAATTGCCTATCACCGCGAAACGTCAAGCGTATGAGTAACCTTCCTCCTCTCCGTGATATCATTGAAGAATTTGGATTAGGGGCGCGCAAATCGTTAGGCCAGCATTTTTTGCTGGATATAAATCTCACCCGGCGCATCGCCAGCGTTGCAGAAAACCTGGAAAACCGAACAGTAATTGAGATTGGCCCTGGACCGGGTGGTTTGACCCGTGCCCTGGTAGAAAGTAAAGCAAAGCAGATTATTGCAATTGAGCACGATGGCCGATTTATCGAAGCTTTACAAAGTCTGGTGGATGTAGCTGATGGACGGCTCATCCTTTTACATGCAGATGCCTTGAAGGCAAATTATGCTGATTTGTGCCAGGGTCCGACCAAGGTTATTGCAAATCTTCCCTATAATATTTCAACACCCTTGATGATTCTGTGGTTAAAGCAGGCTCTTCTTTTTGAAAGCCTAACCTTGATGTTTCAAAAAGAAGTGGTAGATCGTCTGATTGCCAAACCCAATACCAAGCAGTATGGGCGCTTGTCCGTAATGACCCAATGGCTGTGCAAAGTAGAAAAACAGTTTGATGTAAATCCCAAAGCTTTTGTGCCTCCCCCCAAAGTACAATCTTCTGTTGTGGTGTTAACGCCCTACAAAGAATTACCCCATCTGGCCCGATTTGAAGATATGGAAAAGGTAACTCAAACAGCTTTCAACCAACGCCGTAAAATGCTACGCGCCAGCCTGAAACCGCTTTTCCAGAATACAGAAACTGTCTTAAACAAGGCAGGTATTGATCCAACCCAGCGGGCAGAGAATTTAACAATTGAAGATTTTGCCCGCCTGGCAAATTTGATTACTGCCCCTCCCGCAGGGCTTTAACAAATTCGGTCAGATCCAATTGGCGACGGCGGCGCAAACGTTCAGCATTCAAGATTGATTGTACGTGGGTAACGCTTTCTTCAATTGAATTGTTAACAAACACATAGTCATATTCCGCCCAATGACTTAACTCATCCGCCGCTTTTGACATCCGGAATTCAACCGTTTCGGAACTATCCTGTTTACGCGAAATTAAGCGACGTTCCAGTTCCTGCATCGATGGGGGTAATACAAACACACTGACCAGGTCCTCACGCGCCTTTTGCGCCAGTTGCTGCGTTCCCTGCCAATCAATATCAAACAGCACATCATGCCCGGAAGACAAAGAATCCAGCACCGGTTTTTCCGGTGTGCCGTAATAATGGTCAAATACCTTGGCGTATTCCAGTAATTCTCCACGATTGATCATCAGGTTAAATTCTTCACGATCAACAAAAAGATAATCTTCTCCATTCGATTCCCCCGGACGCTTTGGACGGGTCGTGACGGAAATAGAAAGACTCAGGTTTTTATCCTGCTCCAGCAAATGTCGAGAAATTGTAGTCTTACCCGCCCCGGATGGAGAGGATAGAACCAGCATCAAACCTCGATGATTTTTAAGTTGTTGCGTCATATCTATTCTAGATTTTGTACCTGTTCACGAAATTGTTCGATGGTATTTTTTAGATCTAATCCAATCTGGGTTAAATTAACAGCCCGTGCCTTGGAACATAACGTGTTGGCCTCACGTGTTAGTTCCTGGGCAATAAAATCAAGTCGTCGACCAGCCGGCCCGCCTTTTTTCAAAATATCCTTTATCTGCTTCAGGTGAGACTGCATACGATCAATTTCTTCACGCACATCCGCACGATTAACCAGCACAGCGGCTTCTTGCGCCAACCTGTCTTCCGGAAGATCTGGCATATTGGCGGTTAATTCTTTCATCTGCGCTGAAATCTTTTTCATAAGACCCGTTGGTTGTGTCTCAGCATGTTTGGCAGCAGATGTCACCAGTTTTTCCAGCTGGTTAACGTGACCATTCAGCACTTTCTGCAAATGCTTCCCTTCCCGTAAACGCATCGCTATTACCTTATCCAGTACTTCATCCAGACTGGTAAGCAGCTCTTCAGTGGCTTCTTCGATGACAGCCGTTTCAGGCTCCATCACCACCAGATCTTTGGTTTTCAATAAAGTTTCCAGACTCATCGGCTCATCAACAATCATGCCTTTGAGTTCCTCACGCAGATTCAGAATCTGATACAGTAAATCTTTGTTCACCCTGACATTCATTACATGGGCATTAGTTTGTAGGGTAAGCTGCACCTGCACGGACCCACGTGCGAGCTTTGACTGAATGCACTTGATCATTTCCGGTTCAAAAGTGGTATACATATCCGGCAGACGCAGGCGGATATCCAACCCTTTGTTATTCAGGGTTTTGATTTCCCACACACCTTCAAAGCTTTCCGTTTGTAACCGGTATGTGGCAAAGCCTGTCATACTGTGCAGGGCGTTTGATGTTTGACCTTTTTTCGCCATAGACTAAACTAATCGAAAATAACATGGTCTGACAACAAAAAAGCTGATGAAAACATTCCCAAAATCCATTTTGATCACCGGCGCCAGCAGCGGTATTGGCGCTGCCTTGGCGTATCATTATGCCAAAGAAGGAGTTCATCTGTTTCTGGGGGGCCGGAATGAAGAACGTTTAAAAGCCGTGGCAAAAAAATGTGAAAAGAAGGGCGCAAAAGTCTCCACTGCCATTGGAGACGTGCTGGATAACATTTCCCTGCGAAACTGGATTGAACAGGCCGACAAACACGCCCCACTGGACCTGGTCATTGCCAATGCTGGTATTTCTGCTGGAACCGGAGGCAATGGTGAAAGCCAGGAACAAGCACAGATGATTTTTGCAATCAATGTTTATGGCGTGAACAACACGGTTTACCCAGCCATGGAAATTATGAAAAAGCGGGGGCACGGCCAAATCGCCATTATTAGTTCCCTGTCCGGGTTTTATGGATTTCCCGGGGCGCCAGCATATTGCGCATCCAAGGCAGCAGTAAGAGTAATGGGAGAAGCCCTGCGTGCAGACTTGCGCCCCCACGGCGTAAAAATAAATGTAATTTGCCCAGGATACGTCAAAACCCCAATGACCGATGCAAATGATTTTCCCATGCCACTGATGGTGGAGACTGACAAAGCAGCGGCCATTATCGCCAGAGGCTTAGAAAAAAACAAAGCCCGCATTTCATTTCCATTTGCGATGCGTTTCCTCATCTGGTTGATTTTTAATCTTCCGGCTTTTCTGGTTGATCGACTCTTAGGCAATTTACCCCGTAAGGACAGTCTATAAAAAATTGATATTGACATTGCCTTTTAAGCACCCTATAGTTCGTATCTATTTTGGAATTTAATGGAGATAAAAAATGGACGTAGCAGAAACAACAAACACAGATAAAATGATGGCTGAGCTTTTAGAGGACGCAATATTCGTATCTATTGTGTCAGACATTGAATTTGAGAATGGTCTGCAAAGCCGTTCCAAAACTACCTGGGTTGTCCCATCACGTGCCAGACATGTTCTGGAAAAGTGGGAAGAAGCCATTACGGCTGGTGAAGAAATCGACATTATGGATTTAAAGTTTGAATTGTCGCAGCGTGGCGCCTTCATGCAAAACTTATGTTACAAAAAAGATGAAATGGAACTCTTCGGTTTTGCAGAGGAACTTACACTGCGTGGAGGAAAAAACCTTGAACTGCTCGCTACCAGACATACAACTTATGATAGAGGCCTCCCATTAGGTATTCAAAATACTGTGATGAACACATCTGAAGGAAAACAGGTCCTGGATTTGCAGGTTCCTGTCATGGATGGTCAGTTCGGTCCCACACCGCCTGAAGTAACAGCCAGAATAGCAGCGCAAATAGGTTGGAAGCCAATGCCTGCGGATGATAAGAAGAGTTTCAATATTTTGCCTTTGAAAAAGATAATGGGCTTGGGCGTTACAGAGGCACGTGTGACCATTAAACGGCACCCAGATCTTACAGCGTATCTCAGGCGTGCCAGTGCATATAATCGAGGGCGAGAATAATAGAAAAGATGAGAACCTTGTCTTTTCCTAACCTCAGCTAAGGGAAAAAGCAATGGATCAAGGTCAGACACCCCAAGACCCGGCATTTTCACCCATTCCATCGGGTTGTCGCGCTATCTGCATATTGACAGAGCGTCATTTTGAGAATGACTCAAAATCAGTAGGGGAAGAATACTGGTTTGTCCCGCCAGCCGCCCTTCCTGTCCTTGAAAAATGGGAGCGGGAAATTACCATGCAAATTGGAAATATTAGCCTGGAAGAATTACAGAAAGAACTGGCACAAGCAGGGGCCTTTTTACAAGATTTGTCTTTTAAAGACCCCCAGGGAGCAGAACATACCCCTCATGCCAAAAGCCTAACAACTTTTTATGGAAATGGTAAAATGCTGTCTGAAGTGACGCAAAACTATGACGGCGGACATTTACGTTATATGTCCATTTGTGCACACAATCCTTTTATAAATGGTGATGATACCCTGGCTGGAAAAATTGAGTATATAGTGATTGATGGTTTACCTATGGCTCTTGATCACTTAATAGAATTTTCGCCTGAAAAAATGCACGCTGTTGGCCCTGGTGCCCTAAGCTGCTGGGCACAGCCATGCTCCCCAACTGGCGTGCTGAATCAAGCCGGAACTGCGATAAACCGCACCAGCACAACAATTCGTCACATTATGCAGGCCAGGTGTTTTCATGGATACGACGGTCCAGGTAGATAACTAGTTTCCCTGCAGTTTGCGAATTTTACGCCATTTAGCAACGTTGATGTTATGCTCAGCCAAAGTTTTGGCAAACACATGGCCACCAGTACCGTCCGCGACAAAATATAATTCTCCGGTATCGGGCGGATTTAAAACTGCTTTGATAGAAGACAGACCTGGATTGGCAATTGGGCCAATCGGCAGACCATAATTGGTGTATGTATTGTAAACATGATCTGTTTGAAGATCCTTGATCAACAGGCGTCGGCCCAACGCACCACGCCCCTTGGTAATGCCGTACACTACCGTGGGATCTGCCTGAAGCTTCATATTCTTCCTCAGGCGATTCACAAAGACAGCTGCAACACGGGCACGCTCTGCCTCAATAGCGGTTTCTTTTTCTACGATAGATGCCAGAATTAAAGCATCATACTTGGTTTTAAACGGTAGATTATCCGCCCGATTCTGCCAACTCGCCTCCAGAGCCTCATCCATTGCCTTGACCATACGATTCAGCAAAACCTGGCGCACCTCTCCACGTTTGTATTGGTAAGTCTCTGGCAGCAGGCGACCTTCGGGCGGCAGTGTTAAAATCTCTCCCTTAAGGTAAGA
>JANQSM010000135.1 GCA_028284025.1 Alphaproteobacteria bacterium
GATTCTGGGTATGACCATGCAAATCCAGTTTGGCTGCAAGAGAGAGTTGTCCCCGTAAAAACTTTGTGGCCGTAGCCTTGTCTACTCCGGGTGTTTCGCCATGCCTTAATATTGGCAGGCTTGTGTTTTTAACAGCCGGGGGACTTGCCTTAGTTTTAGATGCTCTTTGGACAGCAGATCTTGCAACAGGCTTTACAGAGGAGCTTTTACGGGCCGGAACAGGTTTTTTACCCTTTAAGGGCGTAACGGTCTTTGTAAGATTTGCCCAAAGATCGTCCTCATCATCTTGCGTCATCAGCTTTTGTTAGTCCGCTCTTATAGTTTTAATGGCAGTTTTAATGGCTTTGGGCAATAAAACATAATAGCGCCCACGACTTTTCATACTGCCGGCCTTTTCCCCGGCAGCAAACCCACTGCCCCAGTAAAGATCCCCTCGCACCGGACCTTTGATTGCCGCCCCTGTATCCTGGGCAACCGCCAGGGTTTGCAGCAAGCTTGTTTCAGTATCGATATTCTCAATATCCAACCAAACTGGTACGCCCAAAGGAATAAAAGCCGGATCCACCGCCAGAGATACCTTTTCTGTCAATGGCACCCCTAAAGACCCAACCGGTGATTGCGTTTGCAGTTCTCGGAAAAACACATACCGCGGGTTTAATTCCTGCAGCGTCAAGGCTTTGCCCGGATTTTCATACAACCATTGGCGAATCGTGGTCATGGTAATGTCTTCTTTCCGCAATTCATTGCGCTCCAGCAACACTTTGCCAATGGATTCGTAACGATGTCCATTCACCCCGGCATACCCAATTTGCCGGGTCGTCCCATCTTCCAGAGCAACCTTGCCAGAACCTTGAATATGAAGGAAAAACCGGTCCACTGGGTCTTTCAGCCAAGCCAGCACAGGGGCATTCTCCTCAATAGCACCGCGGTTAATATCAGCACGCGTAAAGTAAGGGACCACCGTAGCAGCTTCATTTACCCGCCCAACAAGTTTTGATTCTTCTGCCTCAACCCCGAAAGAACCCAGATCAATGGTAACCAAATCCAAAGGCACGCCATACACTGGATAGCGATACTCTGATGAGAATTCCACGGCTCCGTCATACACTGGCTCAAAATAACCGGTAAACAAGCCTTCCTGACCGTGATTTACGTGGTATGGCTCAAAAAAAGCTTCAAAGAAAGCCCGTGATCGGTCAGGAGTGAACGTACGGGCTGCCCGACACGCATAATGAATATTTAAAGTATCCTGTTTTTTCAGCAATGCTTCACAGGATTTCTGGAACGCAGTAAAAGAGTTTGTCAGGTCTGCTGTTTCCCAGCCAGGTAGCTTGTCAAAAGAGGTTGTGTGGAAGTTTGCCTTTTTGTGGTCTACCTGGGCAGCACACCCGGCCAGTATAATAACTGCAAAAAGGCTAATCAGACGTGGAAACCAGCTTCCAGTTGGGATCATAACTTTGTACCTCACGCGCGAATGTCCAGACATCATTTAGTTTCTCAGGGATTTGTGGATCACCCTCAATGATGCGATTTTCCTTATCTTTCACCAGCATAATCTGCTCTGATTCAAATTCAACCGTAATCAGGGCCGTATCCTTGTTTAATTCAATATTCTTAATTTCTATATTATTGATCGCCACCACACGGTTGCTATGGGATTCCTGCCGCGCTTCCCGCTTTTCAATCTCACGTTTGAAAGCCTTGAAAACAGCATCATCTAACAAATTCTGCAAGGTTTTAAAATCAGCCTCGGCAAAGGCGACCTGCACTGCCTCAAAGGCTTTGGCGGCTCCAGCCAGAAACTGCTGATCGTTAAATTCCGGATCACGGTCTTGCAGCTCCCGAATTTTTTCTTTCAAGTTTTTATTCTTGGACGCTTTTTTCAGATCTATCTTCTTGGATAAAGGGACAACATTGTCCTTCACGTCCTTGGTTTCAGAATCAGGGGTGGTTTTTGCTGGAAGATCCTCATGATGGGAGTGTTCATCCTTACCCAGTGCAGCAAACAGCCGGATGGCAAAAAAAACAGCAATGGCGGCAAAAATCAGGGTTTCCAACGTCAGACCTTTTTGATTGGGGCTTGTACAATTTTTCGTATCATGATAGGGAGTATGTATAACTTCTTACATAAAAATCAAGCAAAGAACACGATAAACAAAAGGAAAGACACTGTGGCATCTGACGAAACTGATCAAAACCCTGAAAATTCTGCCCCAAA
>JANQSM010000186.1 GCA_028284025.1 Alphaproteobacteria bacterium
AAAGATTCTGCCATCATATACTGAGCATGGCGATTCCCTTCTTCTGCGGGTGTTGCGTACTTTTGCTGAAGTGGTGGCTTGGGAGGCTCCGGCGGGGGCTGACAGCCAACCAACAGCGCGATACAAAACGAAAATATCAAGTTTTTGAATTTCATATCTGTATGGTACGTCATATCTTCGCTATGAAAAAGATTGAATTTGTAACTTTCAACAGGTAAAAGCGAAAGGAATACTGCTTTAAAACTAATTAGGAGGAATACTTATGAAAATCTCACACATATTTGCAACATTTCTGATTCTGGTTGGAACAACTTTGGTTGCTCCACAGGCAATGGGTCATGACATGACTTCTGGCAACCGAGTCAATAGCAATAACCCTGCTACCAAAATGACCAACACCAATGCAGGAAACGTAGCGGTGCAGGGTTATGACGTTGTGTCTTACTTTAAGGATAATAAAGCTGTTCGCGGAAATCGTAAAATCATAGGTCAGCATGACGGGGTGAATTACTTTTTTGCGACCAAAGCCAACAAAGCACAGTTTATGAAGGATCCTCATAAATATATGCCGCAATACGGTGGTTTTTGTGCCTATGCAATGGCTGCCGGTAAAAGAGTGGATATTGATCCTCAGGCTTTCAGCATGCGCAACGGTAAGCTTTATCTAAACTATTCCAAGTCTGTCCAGCAAGACTGGCAACAAAAGGCGGGTCAGTACGTTAAACAGGCTGATGCGGAATGGAAAAAGATGCAGCAAAATGCCAAGAAAGGTGCTGCATATTAATTCAGGTTAATTCAGGCTTACCTGTATGAATATTCTTTCAAAAGATCTTCATCATCTTTTGATGGATGGAGATCTTTTTGAAGGACTCCAGGTCCTTCTTATTATCTTTTCCAGCTTTGTGTCAGAGGACCTGACCATTGTTACAACAGCATTGTTGACAGCCAGCGAAGCTATAACCCCTTATGTTTTTTTATTGGGTAACTTTCTGGGAATCGTTCTGGGAGATATGCTGTTATATGGTGCTGGCCGGGGTGTCGTGCACCTTACTTCCGTTTCGAATTCTCGTAAACTTCAGGGGCTGAATCGGTTTATTCAGCAAAACCCCCAGTATGCCGTTTTTCTTATTTTTTTAGCACGGTTTATCCCCGGGACGCGCATCCCGGTGTACGTCTCTTCAGGCTTGGTGCGTTTCTCACTGTTCTGGTTCACAGTGGTAACGGTTGTGTCAGTCGCGGTGTGGGTATGGATATTTTATACCTTCAATGAATCACTGTTTAATCTATTGATGTTGGATGCCCCCAGCATTCCATTGGTAATGCTGGCGATTGTTATTGGTTATTACTTCATAATCAAGGTGGGTGGCTTTGTATTGCAGTTTTTAAACCCGTATTCCCGCCGTGCTCTTTATCATTCCTGGAAAAAGTATCTTTATTATGAATTTTGGCCCGGATGGATGCTTTATGGGCCGGTTGCTTTGTATTACATTTGGCTGGGCATTAAATACAGAAGCCTGTTGTACCCTTCGGCGGTCAATCCAGGAATTGAGTCCGGTGGATTGATTGGAGAATCAAAAGCTCAGATTTTTGATCTGATGAAAGCGGATGCTTTGGGGATGTTAAAGTATCGATATGTTGCGGATACCTTGACCCAGTCACAGAAAATTACGGTTGTGAAGGAGTTTCTTAATCAGGAAAAGCTTGGATATCCCTTTATTTTGAAGCCAGATTGTGGCCAACGGGGGAGTGGGGTAAAATTGATCCATCATGAAAAAGATATGATCGACTATATCTGCAATGCAGAATATCCTTTTATTGTTCAGGAATACTCTTCCTATAAAAATGAAATCGGGTTGTTTTATATAAAGGATCCAGATACAGGGAAATCATCTTTATTTTCTATCACCCACAAAATTTTCCCTGAAATTGTTGGGGATGGAGTTTCGACACTTGGAGAACTCATTTTAGCGGATCCCCGCGCCAGGATTATGGCCCAAACCTATCTTACCCGTTTTGAAACCAGGATGGAGGAAGTTCTGCCGCAAGGAGAGCGTTTGCGCTTGGTAGAATCTGGCAACCATGCTCAGGGAACTATTTTTGAAGATGGACAAAAGTTTAAGGATAAAGATTTACTTGCTGTTACCCGGTCAATTGTCAGGAATATAAAGGGATTTCAGGTGGGCCGGCTGGATATTCGCTATAAAACCATGAAGGATCTAAAAGCTGGAAAAAACTTTCACATTATTGAGGTAAATGGGGCAGGGTCGGAAGCGACCCATATTTATGACAAGGATATCACTTTGATCCAGGCGTACAAAACGTTGTTCCGCCAGTGGGAAATTATGTTCGCGCTGGGGAAAAGCAATGTGGAGAAAGGCAAGGGAATGTGCGGTTTTTTCAAGATCGCAGCAAAGATTATCCAATACCAAATTGCATCTGCTTCACACCCTTCCGCATCATAAAACCATCCACACGGCTTTAAGTTTCATATAACTGTAATAACAATATTTTAAAAATCCGATATCCTTTAATCAGTCATAACAACGTGCGAGGTTCATTATGACCCTTTTGGACCAAACGCTGTTTGAGGCTATGACAGTTACAGGGGAGAGGGAAGAACCACCTGGTATTGTCGCGTCTGAATCAGCTTATCCCCCTAATATTACTTTTTTTGCTCCGCGTGATCCTAAGCTTAGGGCAGTGCATGAGACCGCTATTTTGGGTGATCCTCACCTGGGTACGCCATCGGGTGATACTGAGCCTGTCACACATCTGATACGAGAGGCCAAAGCCTCTTTTCCTGATAAACTTTTCGCTAAACGCATTTTTATCATGGGGGATACATTTGATGTGATTACAACTGGTGTTGGGCCTTCTGATGAATTTATGGGCGTTCCAATAGAAGATATTCCCCTGGAGGCTTATGAAGCAGAAATGAAACGGATGCAGTTGACTGAACCACAGCGTGACTTTATGCGGGTGCTAAGAGATGAAATGCTGGCAGGGGCAGAAATTATCCACTTTAACGATAACCATGGGGGTGGGTGCTGGGATAAATTTATCGGCAGCACTTATATGGGGATCCGTGTCGTGCAGGATGCTGTTTGGCAAACCAAGAGTGGCAAGAAATACTTTATGACGCATGGTAACAAATATGATCCCCCGAATTCTCTGATTAATATGCTATGCTGTAAGGTCTATAATGCTTTGCTTCTGCTTGATACGAAGCTTAATCAACTTGCAGCCTGGATGTACCTGCAGCGAGTTTATTATGCACAATTCTTTAAGGAAAAATTCAAAAAGGGGATTGGAAGTTTCTTCTCTCATTACCGTGAGAATGCCTTGGCAGAAGGAGAAAATCTGGGGTGTAGCGCAGTCATTATGGGACACACGCACTGTATGGTTTTTTCTGAAGATTACATCAATCCCGCAGCTATGCAGGCGTGCCCAATTCACGTAGTATTTGAGTATAAAGACGGCACTATTGGAATAA
>JANQSM010000192.1 GCA_028284025.1 Alphaproteobacteria bacterium
AGCTGGCATCTCCTGTTGCGCATATTTGGTTCTTGAAATCAACACCTTCCAGAATTGGTAACTTGCTGGATATGAAACTGAAGGATTTGGAAAAAGTCCTTTATTTTGAAAGCTACATTGTGATTGATCCAGGGCTGACACCTTTGAAAATGTATCAATTGCTGGATGAAGAAGAGTACATGGACGCTCAGGATGAATATGGACCGGAAAACTTTACGGCCATGATCGGGGCGGAAGCTTTGAAGCATATTTTGACTAATCTGAATCTGGATGAAGAAAAGGAAACCCTAAAAAATCAGCTGAAAGAAACCAAATCAGATATGGTGCGTAAAAAGCTGGTCAAGCGTTTGAAGCTGGTGGAAGCTTTTATGGAATCTGGTTCCAAGCCAGAATGGATGGTGCTGGATGTAATTCCGGTGATTCCACCTGAATTACGCCCTCTTGTACCTCTTGATGGGGGACGTTTTGCGACGTCCGATTTGAATGATTTGTACCGCCGGGTGATTAACCGGAATAACCGTCTGAAGCGTCTGATTGAATTACGTGCACCGGACATTATTGTGCGAAATGAAAAACGGATGTTGCAGGAATCTGTTGACGCCCTGTTTGATAATGGACGCCGTGGTCGGGTGATCACGGGTGCCAATAAACGGCCTTTGAAATCTCTTTCTGACATGTTGAAAGGAAAGCAGGGTCGTTTCCGTCAAAACCTTCTTGGGAAGCGTGTGGACTATTCTGGTCGTTCTGTGATCGTGGTGGGTCCAGAGTTAAAATTACATCAGTGTGGTCTGCCGAAGAAAATGGCGCTGGAGCTGTTCAAGCCATTTATTTATGCCAAGCTGGAACTGTACGGTATGGCCAGCACGATTAAGGCTGCCAAACGCATGGTAGAAAAAGAGCGTCCTGAAGTATGGGATATTCTGGATGAAGTAATTCGTGAGCATCCGGTCCTTTTAAACCGGGCACCAACGCTGCACCGTCTTGGAATTCAGGCATTTGAACCTGTCTTGATTGAAGGAAAAGCAATTCAGTTACACCCTCTTGTGTGTGTGGCTTTTAATGCGGACTTTGATGGGGACCAAATGGCCGTGCACGTACCGCTGTCGCTAGAATCTCAGCTAGAAGCACGGTGCTTGATGATGTCTACCAATAATATCCTAAGCCCGTCTAACGGGAAGCCGGTGATTGTACCAACACAGGATATTATTCTGGGGCTTTACTATCTTTCTCTTCAGCTGGAAGGCGAGAAGGGTGAAGGTATGGTGTTCTCTGATATGTCAGAAATTCACCACGCGCTGGAATCAAATTCGGTTAGCCTTCATGCCAAGATTAAGGCCCGTTACGAAACGGTTGATCAAAATGGTGATCCGGTCACTCGCCTGGTGGAAACTTGTCCGGGCCGGATGATGATTGCAGAATTACTGCCGCGTCACCGTGCCGTACCATTTGAAGCAATCAACAAGACGTTGACTAAGAAGGAAGTTTCTAACGTTATTGATGTGGTGTATCGTCACTGCGGACAGAAAGAAACAGTTATCTTTTGTGACCACTTGATGTTGCTAGGGTTCTATCACGCAGCCAAGGCCGGAATTTCTTTTGGTAAGGATGATCTGGTAATCCCTGAAGCTAAGGAAGCCTTGGTGGATGCTGCTCGTGAACAGGTTAAACAATTTGAGCAGCAATATCTGGATGGATTAATCACCCAGGGTGAGAAGTACAACAAGGTGGTTGATGTTTGGTCACACTGTACGGATCAGGTTGCGGAAGAAATGATTAAGGTGATTTCTGAAGTGAAACCAGGTGTTCCGATGAATGCTGTTTACATGATGGCACACTCAGGAGCACGGGGTTCTGCCGCCCAGATCAAGCAGTTAGCCGGAATGCGTGGTTTGATGGCCAAGCCTTCGGGAGAGATTATCGAAACGCCGATTATCTCTAACTTTAAAGAAGGTCTGACCGTGCTGGAATACTTTAACTCTACGCACGGAGCACGGAAAGGTCTGGCAGATACAGCTTTGAAAACAGCAAACTCTGGTTACCTTACGCGTCGTTTGTGTGATGTTTCCATGGATGTGATTATTGTTGAAGAAGACTGTGGAACGGAGAATCTACTGAACCTTCGGGCCGTTATGGATGGTGCAGATGTGATTGAGCCTTTGGCTGATCGAATCTTGGGTCGGACGACGGCGGAAGACATTATTAATGAAAACACCAAGGATGTAATTCTGCAAGCGGGTGAAATCATTGAAGAGAAGCACATTCTCATGATTGAGGAAGCTGCGATTGACTCGGTTAAAGTACGCTCACCCCTAACATGTGAAACCAAAGGCGGGGTATGCGCCAAGTGTTACGGTCGGGATCTTGCCCGCGGAACGCCGGTGAACATGGGTGAAGCTGTTGGTGTAATTGCTGCCCAGTCTATCGGGGAGCCAGGTACACAGCTTACTATGCGGACCTTCCACATCGGGGGTGCAGCACAGCGCGGTGCAGAACAATCCAACATTGAAGCCAACTTGGACGGAAAAGTGAAGGTTAATAACCGTGAAGTTGTTGTGAACTCTGAAGGTGTGCCGATTATAATGAACCGCCGTGCAGAAGTTTGCATTGTGGACAGCAAAGGTGCTGAAAAGTTCCGTCAGCGCGTTCCGTACGGAACACGTCTTTTGGTCGATGATGGTAAAGCAGTTAAGC
>JANQSM010000201.1 GCA_028284025.1 Alphaproteobacteria bacterium
TGTTTTAGGCTGTTGTCGGTTAATTTCTCGCAAAATCGCATTGATCAGCTTTTTTAAATGCGGCACCTTTGCTTTTTGGCTTAGTTTTACGTACTCAAATACCGCTGCATGGGCCGGTGTGTTAAGAATCAAAAGTTCACACGCCCCCAGTCGCAAAAGATGCATGCCTTGAACATCCTTTGCCCTGAACGGTTTTTTCAAATGCAAACCAATGATTGCATCAAGAATTCCCAGATATCGCAGAGTCGTACTGACCAGATTGCGCACAGTGGCCCGGTGGGGACTTTCCAGCTTAGAAAAAGCAGCATTGTTGGCAAGAGCATCTTGCAAAAAGATTTTGCTTTCTAACACGGTTGATAAAATTGTAACAGCCAGCAGCCGAGGGTTCATTTTAGTTCTTTTCTTTTCTGATCAATGCTCCATATTGTATATATGAAGCCACGCCAACCACAAACGGATAAATTGCCGCCCGATCAGAAAGTTCCTAAAAATCCTGAAAAGGAGACTGAAAAAGAGACTGGCGGACCATCAGGGCCAGAACCCACCCGTTATGGGGATTGGGAAAAAGATGGTCGTTGTACGGATTTCTAGCAGCGTACCCCTCTATTTGGGGCAGTAAATGCAGTAAATCAGAAATTTTTCCCCTTCTGCGAAAATTAACTAAAAATTAATTGAATTTTTCTATTGTATATACAACTGAAAGTTGTATACTCGGACATGTACAAAATACTCAACCTATCCCAAATGAAACATTTTGTACTGCAAGTATTGGTAATACTTGTAATCATTACCTCAATCTGCCCTAACTCTGTGGCCCAGGATACACTTCCTGGGCCCATTGAGGCTAAGGTCTTAAAGGTCATTGACGGCGATACCATAGAAATTAAAGCCAAAATCTGGTTGGGTCAGGATATTGTGACCAAGGTGCGTGTGGAAGGGATTGATACCCCTGAACTGCGCCGATCCAAATGTCAGCTGGAAAAAGAAATGGCACAGGCTGCCAAAGAAGCCTTGATCAATTTTCTGGCAGGACAAAAGGTAACTTTAAGAAATATCAAAAACGGTAAATACGCTGGTCGTGTAGTGGCAGAAGTTTACAATTTTCAAGATCTCTCTGTGTCTGATTTTCTGATTGGCGCAAACCTGGCCCATTCCTATCAGGGCAAAAAACGCACTGGCTGGTGTTAAACTTTGTGTTGCTTTATCGGCCTCGGCGGGCTACTCTGCGATAGAGATGACAAAATATATAGTAGAATTTTCCAAAAAATCGCAGCCAGGGTTTATAACGCATTATCGGCTTGCACGTGCAATCTATGTTCGTATTCAAGAACAGACAGATGAGGGACTCGTTACTCTTCCTAGCGAACGGGTTCGGGAGCTTCTCTTTAGACCGCCTGCTGATTTACACAAAGTTGTTGAAGCTGCATGGGCAGAATATAAAAGAAGCAATAGTAGCCCTTCTCAGTTTTCTCCAGCGCAACACGGTGGGAGCTCTCGCTAAATTTTTTAATCTTTACGCATGCTCTCTAAGAATTGTTCTACAGTCTCACCTAAAGAGCTAGATTGAGTACCCAGGTTACGGGCGGATTCCAGAACTTCGTTGGCGGCACGAGTGGATTCTGCACTGGCGGCGGTTTGTTCTTCAATTGCAGCAGCAATCGCGCTGGTGGCTTCATTCACATCTTCGATGGTTTTGACAATACCTTCAATGGCATCCACCACAGACTGGGTCATGTTTTGTACCTGATTAATATGACCTGAAATATCTTCTGTGGCTTTGGCAGTTTCTTCTGCCAGGGTTTTGACTTCTTTTGCCACAACGGCAAAGCCTTTTCCGGCATCTCCGGCGCGTGCGGCCTCAATAGTAGCATTAAGGGCCAGAAGATTGGTTTGGCTGGCAATAGATTGAATCAACTCTACGACTTCCCCAATTTTTTGGCCGGATTCCTCAAGGCTTTGCACTACCTTGGTGGCGTTGTCACTTTGTTGCACACAGGTGCGCGTAACGGAAGTTGCGTTATTCACCTGGCTGGAAATTTCATTAATAGAAGCGCTGATTTCTTCTGATGTTGCCGCCATGGTTTCAGCAATTGTCTGCATTTGAGTGGAAGATGAATTCACATCATTGGCAACAGTTTTCACGCTGCTTTCAAAATTGTTGGCAAGATTTACCGAATCGGTAATCAGAGACCAGCTTAACATTGGGCCTAGATATTCCCCTGAGCTTGAGGTAATTGCAGCGACCTTAAGGTCCATATGCTCTTCCCCAAGTTGAATCTTGGTATTGTAAGGCAGATTACTTGGGTTTGAGAGAATGCGTCTTTGGTGTTCAGGGTTTTTATGAAAAATGTCTACCGACTGGCCAACAATCTCATCTACCTTTACGGGTAACAGGTCTTCAATCTGACGCAATGTATTAAGACTAATCTTGTTGGCAAAAATAATTTTGAAATCCTCTAGCTCACACATCATCACAGGAATCGGCAATTCATCCAGCATCGCCATCGCATTGAGGCGAGAATTGTCATGGCCACTTGGTTGATTGTCATTTTTTACAAGTCTTAGCAGGGCACGCATAATATGATCTCCATTTGGGTATGTACAACTATAGGATGTAGTATAGATTTGTTTAACAATAAATAGCAAAGGTGTATATAAAAAATTAAACAGCACATACACACGCATGGGTTGTGTGTGTTTTTTGCAGCAAGCGAGAAATCAGGCTGCTGATACGGTACGGTTCTGGCGGTTGGAAATTAATTCATCGACAACATTCGGGTCTGCCAGGGTGGAAGTATCCCCTAAATTACTATAATCATTGGTCGCAATTTTACGTAAAATTCGACGCATGATTTTGCCTGATCGGGTTTTGGGCAGGGCCGGTGTGATCTGAATTAAATCCGGCGTGGCGATGGGACCTATATCCTGTCGGACCCACTGCTTTAAGTCATTGATCAGAGTATCGTTTGCCTGCACGCCGCTATTTAAAGTGACGTATACATATATTCCCTGACCTTTAATAGGGTGCGGGTATCCTACGACAGCAGCTTCCGCCACGGCTTTGTGTGCGACCAAGGCACTTTCTATTTCTGCGGTTCCCATGCGGTGGCCGGACACGTTGATCACATCGTCTACCCGGCCTGTAATCCAGTAGTAACCATCTTCATCCCGCCGACATCCGTCGCCAGAGAAATAAAGCCCTTTGAAGGCGGAGAAATAGGTCTCTTTGAATCGGTCATGATCCCCATACACTGTGCGCATCTGGCCTGGCCAGGAATCTTTAAAACACAGGTTTCCCTCACACACTCCAGAAAGCTCATTACCTTCGGCATCCACAATAACCGGCTGTACCCCAAAAAATGGGAGAGTGGCCGAGCCAGGTTTTAGGTCTGTTGCTCCGGGCAGAGGGGTTAAAAGGTGCCCGCCGGTTTCGGTTTGCCACCACGTATCAATTACGGGGCATCGGCTTTCCCCGACCACCTTGTAATACCACATCCAGGCTTCCGGGTTAATGGGTTCTCCCACTGTGCCCAGAACACGTAAAGAATCCCGTTTCGTTTGCTGAACGTATGTATCTCCGCTTCCCATCAAGGCGCGAATGGCTGTGGGTGCAGTATAAAATATTGAAATATGATGCTTATCAACTACTTCCCAAAAGCGGGAAGGCGTTGGGTAAGTTGGTACACCTTCGAACATAAGGCTGGTGGCGCCATTGGCCAAAGGGCCGTAAACAATGTAGGAATGTCCAGTAATCCAGCCTACATCAGCGGTGCACCAGTAAACGTCATCTTCGTGGCAGTCAAACACAAACTGGTGGGTGATGCTGGCCCATACCATATATCCGCCTGTTGTGTGCAGGACTCCTTTAGGTTTGCCAGTTGATCCGGACGTGTACAATATAAAAAGCGGATCTTCTGCCGACATTTCTTCAGCCGGGCAGTCATCAGGCACGTGGCGGACGGCTTCTTCATAACGCATGTCCCGATCAGGATTAAATGCTACATCCGCACCTGTGCGCGAAACCATCAATACTTTTTTGACGTGGTCGCATTTTTCCAGTGCTTTGTCGACATTACTTTTTAAAGGGATGGTCTTGCCTGCCCGCACGCCTTCATCAGCGGTGATAACAAAGTCAGATTTGCAGTCATTAATGCGCCCGGCCAAAGAATCCGGTGAAAAACCACCAAACACTACAGAATGTATCGCCCCGATCCGTGCACAGGCCAGCATGGCGTAGGCTGCTTCCAGTACCATAGGCATGTAAAGGGTAACGACATCCCCCTTTTTAACACCTAAACTTTTAAGAACATTGGCAAAGCGGCAAACCTGCTTATGCAGTTCTTTATAGGTGATTTTCTGGTCATCATTGGGGTTATCACCTTCCCAGATCAAGGCGATTTTATCAGCACGCAGGGGAAGGTGCCGATCTATGCAGTTGGCGCAGGCATTTAAAGTGCCATCCTCATACCACTTAACGTGAATATCACCGCTAAAGCTGGTGTCTTTTATTTTAGTATAAGGCTTGATCCATGAAATCCGCTTGCCCTGTTCGTCCCAAAAAGTTTCAGGATCCTCGATAGATTGACGGTACATGTCTTGATACAGGTCTTTGGTAATAAATGGTTTGGGTTCCAGGTCAGCAGGTACAGGAAAAAGGGGAACTGGGTGAGACATGGGTAAATCTTTCTCCATTATTTTTGCCACTTTATGAAAAAATATACTGAATTACAAATTTTTCATGTTTTTCTATATTTTTCCATATTTTTCCATATTTTTTCATGGAAATATTCTATCAGCATGATATGTATTTCCCCGTTATGAATGTATTTGAGAAAATCAAAGCCTATTCCCAACCTTACATCGACCAAATCGTGGAAGTGACAGGGTATGAATCCGCGGTCAGTTCAATCCTTTATACAATTCTGGTTTTTGTTTTGGCACTGGTGGCATTTTCAATCGTCAGGCACTTTTTAACGCGCCTGGAAAGATTTATGGAAAGCTTTGATAAGCAACTGCCAACTTTGAAGAAAAATGCCCGGCGCTATATTTTTATTCTGCGCTATGGTTTTCGGATTGTTCTTTTAACAGCCGTTGCTTTAAGTTTGCTGGAGGCCTGGGGGGTAGATGCATATACCTTGTTTGGGACAGCGCTGGTTGCAGATCTATTAGGTAAAATTGTCAGCTTGGTCATTATGTTGCTAGCTGCTGCCGTGGCGTGGGAAGTGGTCAACAGCATGATGGAAAAAGCTGTTAAGA
>JANQSM010000202.1 GCA_028284025.1 Alphaproteobacteria bacterium
TTTGACGGGTGCTGATCTTTCCAACACGGATTTAGCTAAAATCAAAACAACCGAAGATACAAAAATGGACCCAGCTTAAGCTGCTTGCGTCATTCCTGCGCTCACTTCATCTAAACTCTGTAAGTTGTAAGCCCCTTCCCAGAAACCAAGCTCCAGGACTGTGGATTCATAAAATGCTGTGGACATGGCATCTTGCGTTTTCTTATCTGAATTCTGATAGAAGCGGTCACAGATTTCCTTAGCTTGCTGGGCAACGCCTTCAAACTCATCTCCGGCATAGGTCTCAATCCATTTTTGATAAGGATTGTTTTTTGCTGTCTGGTTTTGATAAATATGTTTCCCCACCTCTAGATAAACCCAAAAACATGGCAAAACAGCGGCTGCCCCAATTTCTGGGGATTGCAGTGCGCAGATAGAGAGCAAGAAATGCGTATAGTGATGGCATGTCAGGCCTTTTTGCGTGCTGGGTGCAATCCCAAAATGATCAAAATAGAATTCATGCAAAGACCGCTCCGCCACAATTGCTCCCTCAGCAAAGCGGGTAAAGGCAATTACATCTTCCGGGTCTTTGCATTTTGCTGCAATTAAATTTAAGGATTTAGCAAAATCAATCAGATACAGTGAATCCTGCTGCATATAATAGGAAAACTTGTCGCGCGATAATGTTCCCTGCCCAAGTTCAACGTTAAAGGGGTGTGTGATAATTTTTTGGTATACAGGCTGAACAGCTTGCCAGGCCTTTTGATGGAATGTCATTTTCCTTATCCCCACCAGTTATGGAAATGATGCACCGGTCCATGGCCTTTGCCATGTTCCATTTTTGCCCCTGCTTTTATTGCCGCCGCAACATAATCCTTTGCTCCGGCCACGGCATCATGAATACTTTCCCCGCGTGCGATGAAAGCCGCACAGGCTGCTGCAAATGTGCATCCCGTTCCATGCGTATTTTTAGAATCAATACGCGGTGCCTCAAACCAGTGAATTTCATCTTCTTCCCCTAAGTACAAACAATCCCTGGCTTTATCATCATCAAAATGCCCCCCTTTAATAACAACATTTTCGCATCCCAGACTCATCAGATCCCGCGCCGCTTTTTCCATTTCATCATACGTAGTAATACGGCTTCCTAATAATTCCTCAGCTTCGGGTTTATTGGGTGTTAGCAAGGTTGCATGAATTAAAATATCTTTGCGCAATGCCCCAATAGCATGATCTTCAAGCAGTGCATCGCCGCCTTTAGCAATCATAACTGGGTCTACGATAACCGGAATATCCTCTAGGCTTGCCAGAACCTCCCCAACAGCTTCTGCCATTTCTGCGACTCCCAGCATTCCAATTTTGATTGCATGGGGTGGGGTATCCTCCAAAACAGCGCGAATAGCCTTCACAGTAAATTCCGGCAGGACAGGGTAAATCCCATGCACACCTTGGGTATTTTGGGCCGTCAAAGCCGTAAAAGCAGACATCGCATAACATTCTAGTGCGGATACGGTCTTGAAATCTGCCTCTACCCCGGCACCACCACCGCTATCAGATCCTGCAATTGTTAGAACGCGTTTATATTCTGTCATGAAGCCTGCCTGAAGTGATCATAATCTTCCAGCTCCAGAGAAACTGGTTTGTTATCCTGGATATAGCAAACTTTCTTTTCTTCTGTAACCGTCCCGATTTGATAAAGGGGCAGGGAAAATTCCATTTCATACTCTTTGGCAATTTGGTCAACGACACTTGGATTAATACAAAGCAGTAAACAATATTCTTCCCCAGAGGTCAAAGCCGTTGTCAGTGGGTTCAGACCATGGTCTGCACAAAAATTCCTAAAATGCGTATTTTGAGGTATATGTGCTACATCAATTCTTGCTCCAATTCCCGAAGCATCACATAATTTGTGCAAATCAATATTTAACCCGTCCGACACGTCCATCATAGCTGTAACATTAGGGTTAGCCGCCAACCATCGGGCTGGTTGTACCGGAATATCAGGATGCATATGGCGCCCAACAAGGCCCGGATCAATTAATTTGTTCAACAAACAATGCAGGCCTGCCTTTGAGCGACCAACATCTCCTGTTAAGCAAAGAATATCCCCTGGCTTGGCACCATGGCGGTATTTAATGTGTGCGGTTTCTATTTTACCTAAAATCGCAATATTGGCATAAATTTTACCTGGTGCCCCGGTGGTATCTCCCCCTACCAACTTTACCTGATACCGCACAGCCCCTTCCCGCACGCCTTTCAAGAAATCATCTATCCAGTCTTTACTAATATTTGGCGGAAACGAAGCCGTTAATAACATGCTAGTGGGCTCACCTCCCATAGCGCAGATATCACTGACATTTACTGCAACCAGCTTATAGCCAACATCACGGGCGTCTACCATATCGCGCAAAAAGTGAACATCTTCAATCAAGGCGTCTGTTGCCAACAAAAGGGATGTTTCATCATCAAACGGTAAAACCGCACAATCATCGCCCATATCCTGAGGATTGGCGGCAAACATTTCCTGAATTTTTTGAATTATATTGCTTTCGCTAAACGATGGGTACTCCATACGTGACCTGCCTCTTCAAGTTTTTTTCTAAAGTGCCGTGCCGACTCTTTTGGATCGGGAGCATACATTATTCCCGAAACAACTGCAAGGCCGTTGGCGCCAGCCTCTATGACCTGCATCGTATTATCATGTTTAATCCCACCAATGGCAATAACAGGAAATTTTGAAAATCCCGACACGGTTTTAAGCCCGTCTAATCCCATCGGAGTTTTTATAATATCCTGTTTTGTTGCAGTGACAAAAACCGGACTGCACGCAATGTAATCAATGTCCAGACTTTGCGCGGCCTGCGCCTGAAGCTCCGTCTCTACAGAAAAGCCAATTGCAATCTCATTCCCCAGCTTTTGGCGCACTTCGTCTACCGACGCATCTTTCTGGCCAATATGAATCCCTTCGGGGGCTATTGCCCGCGCCACGTCTACATTATCATTGATATAAAGGGGGATGTGAAAAGGATTCAGCAATGCTTTAAGCTGTTTGCCCGTA
>JANQSM010000206.1 GCA_028284025.1 Alphaproteobacteria bacterium
TGCGATTCTGCCGCGTTCTTCCTTCAGCTCACTTAAACGATTCTCCAAAACCTTCAAATGTTTGTGTAAAGCTTGCAGCTGGTTTTCTGATCCCTGCAATGTGTCGGCCGCCTGCTGGCGCACAGTTTCCATGTTTTGCAGCTTGGAAAGAATTTCTTCACGCATTTCTTTGAACGTGGTTGGTTTTTCCGCCAGGTCTTGTAATTCAGCCTCCAGGCTTTCCTTACGGTCGCGCAGTTCTTCCAGGCGCTTGGTGGTGGTGGTGATTTTCTCATCAATATCTTCAACAGATTTTTGAGTTTCTTGCAGACGGGCCTGGCGTTCATCCTGGGTGCGTTTTAGCTGGTCATACTTGCTGCGGGCGTCATACAGATCATTGCGTTTGGCGCTCAAATGATCGCGTGTTAATTCTGCTTTTTCCTGAATAGCTTGCAAATCTTCGATATTCTCTAAAGCTTCCTGCTTGGTCGTGATTTCTTCATGCATTTCTTGAAGTAAAGTTTTGCGTTGGTCAATTTGAGCCACCACCTGAGTCAGGCGTTCTTCCGATTCAGTTTCCTGGGATTTTAATTTATTGTGTTCTGATCGCGCGGTATCCAGTTGTTCATAGACTTCTTCCATTTTATCGCGAAGTTCAGCATTTTTGCGCGTGGATGTTTGCAATGCAAAGTCTGCATTCTCCAAAGATTCCTCAGCTTCCTGCAATTGGTTTTTGTGTTTTTCGAGATCATCTTTCAAGCGTTGAGTCTCATTTTTGTGCTCCAGGCGGCGTTGCGCCATGCTGGTAGCACCGGCTTTAATACGGTATCCATCCCAACGCCATAAATCCCCCTTGGCTGTAACCAGTCGTTGGCCTTGCTTTAATTTCTCCCACAGCCGGTCGCCGTGTTCCAGGGTGTCTACAACCCCAATCTGCGTCAAGCGCCGGTTTAGAACCACAGGGGCTTCCACCAAAGAGGATAAAGGGACACATCCGGATGGCAAAGATATGCCTCCTTCCAGAGGGGGCAATTCATGCCAGAATTTTTGCTTGGAGGCATCTTCTGCCGGAGACATTAAGTCATCCCCCAAAGCAGCACTTAAGGCAGCTTCATATCCACGACGTACATTGATTTTAGCATCAACAGGATTTTGTTCCTGCTCTTCTTCTACCAGAGCCGCCAGGGCATCATATTCTGATTGTAGCCGGGAAACCATTCCAGCCAGTTTGTCAGACTGGGTACGGGATTCCTCAAAGGCCTGGCGACGCTTAACAATGCGCTCATCACTCTGGCTTAGATCCGTTCTGGCCTGTTGCAGCTGAATTTCCAGCGTGTAAATCCGTTCATTTAAGGCCTTAATGCTGTCAGCACTTTTTGAATGCTGCCGCAGGTTTCGTTCTTCGTCCTGTAGCTGGTTAATAGTATCTTCAGTGGCCATTATCTTTTGCTGCAAGGCCTCCAGCTGATCAGTCAAAGACCGTTTGGTGCTTTCGGTTGTGGCAATTTTGTTTGAATACTCTGCATACGCCTCTTCCGCTTCCTGGACTTTTTGCTCCAGGAAAGTAACCAGTTTTTCAGCTGCTTCAAATTCATCCTGGGGGGAATCCGGTGCCTGCTGTAACTCGCTTAACTGTTTAGCTAACCGGTGTTTGGTGGCGATATATTCTGAATGCAGGTTTTTTTCCCGCCGGGTATCTTGTTCAGTATGCGCAAGGCGTTCATGAGCTTGATGGGCTTGTTCACTCAGCCGTTTTTCCTGATTCTCCAGATCCTGGAATGCCAATTTTAAGCGCTGAACTTGTGCGGCAGCCTCTACTTCTGCTTGCCGTAACGGGGCAATCTTTTCTGACGCATCAATCTCTGCCGACGTCAGGCCGGAAATTTCTACTGTCAGACTGGCAATCAGAGATTCCAGCTCTTTTTGGCGGCGTTGGCGAATTTCTTCGCCATCCTTGGCATTTTGATATTTAAGATATAGATAAATAGCCGTCGCTTTTTGAATTTGTTCATTCAGCTTACGGTATCCTTTGGCATGGCGTGCCTGCTTTTGCAGGTTCTTTAATTGTTCATGATGGGTGACAACAATATCTTCCAGACGTTCCAGGTTAGCGGTGGCTCCACGCAGACGTAACTCTGCCTCATGGCGGCGGGCATGCAGACCAGAAATGCCGGCGGCTTCTTCCAGAATATGTCGGCGGTTTTCCGGCTTGGCGTTGACCAAAGCTCCCACACGGCCCTGGCTCACCATCGCTGTGGATCCGGCACCAGTCATGGCATCGGCAAACAATAACTGTACATCCTTGGCACGCACCACACTGCCATTGACCTTATAAGTGGACCCGGCATCACGTTCAATCACGCGCACAATTTCCAGTTCATCCGAATCATTA
>JANQSM010000304.1 GCA_028284025.1 Alphaproteobacteria bacterium
TACCGGCAGAAAATGCTGCCATTGAAAACAAGGTGCCTCCTGCGGCCTGGACGGAAGAAAATATCGCCACAATGAAAGCACAACTGAAAGCCATGGGGCTTTCTTACGACTGGGATCGGGAAGGGGCGACCCACCGACCAGACTATTATCAGCATGAACAACGCATGTTTATTGAATTTTATAAGGCAGGGCTCGCTTATCGCAAAGAAAGCATGGTCAACTGGGACCCGGTGGAAAATACCGTATTAGCCAACGAACAGGTGGTGGATGGACGAGGCTGGCGATCTGGTGCACCCGTGGAACGGCGCAAGCTGTCGCAATGGTTTCTAAAAATTACCGAGTATGCAGATGACCTGCTGGAAGGCATAAAAACATTAGAGAACTGGCCGGAGCGAGTCCGTACCATGCAGGAAAACTGGATTGGAAGGTCTCATGGTGCACATATCTATTTTGCCCTGGAAGATACCCCAGAAAATGCCCCAAAAAGCGTACCCGCAGAAACACTGGAGGTTTATACCACCCGACCAGATACCTTGTTTGGGGCCAGCTTCTGTGCGATTGCGCCCGACCACCCCCTGGCCACTAGCCTGGCTGAAAACAATGCGGAACTGACCAATTTTATTGAAGAATGCAACAGCCTGGGCACCAGTGAGGCCGCTATTGAGCAGGCTGAGAAGAAAGGGTTTAAAACCGGCATTACAGCGGTTCATCCATTTGATGAAAGCATTAAATTGCCTGTATATGTTGCTAATTTCGTGTTGATGGATTACGGCAGTGGCGCCATTTTCGGCTGTCCGGCCCATGATCAGCGCGACCTGGAATTTGCCCACAAATATGACTTGCCCGTCAAGCCAGTCGTTATGCCTGCCGACGGAGATGCCGACACGTTTCTGGTGGAGGATGAGGCTTATACAGACGACGGCGTGCTGATTCATTCAGACTTTCTAAATGGCTTGAGTGTGAAAGACGGTAAGAAAAAAGTCATCGCAGAACTGGAAAAGAAAAAAGCAGGGACCGGAAAAACGGTTTTTCGCTTACGGGACTGGGGCGTTTCACGCCAACGATACTGGGGCTGTCCTATCCCGATGATATATTGTGATACTTGTGGTGTTGTGCCTGTGCCCGAGGCAGATTTGCCCGTTACTCTGCCCGATGATATCTCCTTTGATAAACCCGGCAACCCGCTAAGCCATCACCCGACCTGGAAGCACTGTAAATGCCCTAAATGCAATGCAGATGCCCAGCGTGAAACAGACACCTTTGATACCTTCTTTGAATCATCCTGGTATCAGGCGCGCTATTGCTCCCCCCACAGCGACAAAGGCATTGAAAAAAGCGAAGCTGATTATTGGCTTCCGGTAGATCAATATATCGGTGGCATTGAACATGCTGTGATGCATCTTTTATACGCGCGCTTTTTCACACGTATCTTGAAAAAATGCGGCTATCTTTCTGTGGAGGAACCTTTCCGCGCGCTTTTAACACAAGGCATGGTTACCCATGAAAGCTACAAGGATAAAGACGGCAAATGGCTATTCCCGTCCGATGTCACGATTGAAAATGGAAAAGCGGTCAAAATAAAGGACAAATCCCCTGTAGCAATAGGCCGCGCTGAGAAAATGAGCAAATCCAAGAAGAATGTCGTGGATCCAGAAATCATTATGCAGGACTATGGTGCCGACACGGCACGCCTGTTTATGTTATCTGACAGTCCGCCAGAGCGCGACTTGCAGTGGACCGATGCCGGGGTAGAAGGTGCCTGGCGGTATTTGAATAAGCTGTATCGACTGGTTGTCAAAAATATCGAAAACCTTAAACAGACAGACCCGGCTCTCACCAGTCAGGCCAGGGGAAATGCTTTGCAAATCCGCAAGCAGGTTCATAAAACCATTGCCACCCTGACAGAAGATATCACCAACTTTCACTTTAACAAAGCTGTTGCCCGGGTGCGGGAGCTTTCTAATGCGCTTGATGCTTTCCAACCGCAATCTGATGTAGACCAAGCTGTTGCGGCTGAAGCCACAAGTGTTTTAATCCGCCTGATTGAGCCGATGATCCCCCATCTGGCTGAAGAGCTTTGGCACATGACTGGACAAGAGACTTTACTTTGTGACACCCCCTGGCCTACAGTAGACAAAAGCCTGCCGCAAGATGATGTCGTTACATTAGCGGTGCAGGTCAACGGAAAAATGCGCGGAACTTTAGACGTTCCCGCCAACGCCAACCGGGAAGAAAT
>JANQSM010000010.1 GCA_028284025.1 Alphaproteobacteria bacterium
TTCCCCTGATTCTTCTGCTGATTCTGCCCCCCCGCGCCCCAAATTTTCTTTCAGGGACGTGCTGCGACTGCATCCCCTGGCGGAGTACTTAAAGCCCTACCGGCGTGCTATTGCCGGGGCCTTGATTGCGATTATCGTCTCAGCTTCTACAACCCTGGCACTGGGACAAGGCTTGCGTGCGGTGATTGACAAAGGGTTTGCGACTGGCAGCCAGGATTTGCTGGATGAAGCGCTGATTTTTATGCTGGCAGTAGTCATTATCATGTCAGTGGCCAGTTTTTCGCGATACTACCTTATTTCCTGGATTGGCGAACGGGTCGTAGCAGATTTACGCCAAGCCGTGTATGCCCACTTACTGACACTTTCTTTAAGTTTTTATGAGCGTGAAAAAGTTGGCAGTCTTTTATCACGTTTAACAACAGATACGTCATTGGTGCAAACCGTAGTAGGCAGTGCAGTACCCATAGCTTTGCGCAATCTGATTATTATGATTGGCGGCACGACTTTGCTGGTTTATACCAGCCCGAAACTGACTGGCGTGGTAGCGGCCTTTGTGCCCATTATCTTGATCCAGGTATTTGTACTGGCCCGCCGTGTCAGGAAATTATCTCGCCAAAGTCAGGACCGGGTGGCTGATGTAGGAGCATATACAGATGAGAGCCTGCATGCCATTTCCACCGTGTATGCATTTAATCACGAGGAGGCGGATAAAACTGCCTTTCATCAGGTGACAGAAGGGGCTTTTTCCACGGCGATCAGCCGCATTCGAGTGCGCGCTTTTTTGTCTTCTTCGGTGATTTTTATGGTGTTTCTGGGCATTACAATTATGCTGTGGATTGGCGCCAATGATGTATTTGAAGGCACCCTTTCTGGCGGAGAACTTGCTTCATTTGTGTTTTATGCTCTGATCACTGCCGGAGCAGTCGCAGCCTTAAGTGATGTAATGGGAGATATAAACCGGGCAACCGGATCGGTAGATCGTATATTTGAATTGCTGGAAGAAGTACCAGAAATCAACCCCCCGGTAAAACCGCAAAAATTCCCTGCCAAAATTAAAGGTGCGATTGAGTTTGAAGATCTCACCTTTGCCTATCCGTCGCGTCCAAAAGAAAAGATACTGGATAATTTTAGTCTTCAAATAAAACCGGGCGAAAAGATTGCTTTTGTGGGTCATAGTGGTGCCGGCAAAACCACAATCTTCAATTTATTATTGCGGTTTTATGACCCGCAATATGGAGATATCCAAATTGATAAAACGTCTATTCTAAAAACCCGGCCCCGCGATACCCGCGCCTTGATAGGTATTGTGCCACAAGACCCTGTGATATTTTCCGGCAATGCTTATGATAATATTTCTTACGGGCACCCTTCCGCAACACACCAGGAAATTGAGAAGGCCGCAAAAGCTGCTGCAGCAGATGAATTTATTCAAAACCTGCCTGAGGGCTATAACACATTCCTGGGACAAAAGGGTGTCAGACTTTCCGGCGGGCAGAAACAGCGTCTGGCCATCGCCCGGGCAATTTTAATGGATCCGTGCATTCTGCTACTGGATGAGGCCACATCTGCTTTGGATGCTACCAATGAAGCCTTGGTACAAAAAGGTCTGGAGAATCTGATGAAAAACCGCACAACTCTTATCATTTCGCACCGTATGTCCACCATTCAGCAAGCGGATAAGATAGTCGTGCTGAACCAAGGAAAAATTGAAGCTGTTGGTCCTCATGGCCAATTAATCAAATCTAGCAAAAGCTATCAGGCTTTTATCAAACAGCAGGCTACCAAGAAAAACTAATTTACTTGAACAAGTGTAAAGTCTACCCGCTGATTGCGACGGCGCGCAAATTCATCTACACGGGTATCAAACGGACGGGTTGCCCCGGCAGCAACCACCCCGACATCATTAGGATCAATCCCCATAGAAACCAGCGTCTTGTTCAACACACCAGCCCGCTGGCGGGTGGTTTCCAACGCTGTCGGTGGGGCGTTCAGCGTATCCATAACCACAGGATCTGCTGTATGCACTGTTGCCATCAGTATAAATTTTTCTGGTGGCGTAATATCACTTACAATTTGCTGATATTGAGTCATGATTTGCCGCAAGATAATTTGACCTTGCGGAGAAACCATACCATCGGGCGCAAACAATAAAGCAGACTGCACAACAAAATTATTTTCCACCACCCGAGCCTGTGCCTCATCAAAATATTGGCTTTCCAACGCCTGAAGAAACTGTGCGCGTTGAGTTTGTAACAAGGCAGCCTTGGTGGCAATGACATCATTCTGATTTTGCAAAGTTGTGGTTAGATCCTGTTGATCCTGCAAGTTCTTTTTCGTCGTAGTCAATTCTTCTTCCAGGACAGCAAGGTCATTAATTTTTGATTCCACATCCTTTTTTAAACCCGCGATGGTATCCCCCAGAACTTTAACCTGCTCACCCTTTTCTTTTACCTGGGTTTGCAATGTTTTTTCCGTGGATTGTGCTTGAGCACTGGTGGACTTTAGCTGTTCATCCAGTTGTTCCCGGGCTGTTTTAATATCAGCCAGTTCTTTTTGCAGTTTTTCTCGCTCTTTTCGAATATCGGAAAGTTGGGTCGATGTTTGTTTTACCTCAGACTTCAGATTTGACACATTGGCCGTCAACTGAGTCACAGCCTCTGCTCCGGCACTGACCTCACTCTGCAAGTTCAACTGGGAAGAGGCAATGGCAATAAAAAAGATTACCGATAAACCCAAAACCCCGATAAAGGCATCTTCAAACACGCGCCGCAGGGCATTGTCCAACTGTTGAGTAGGAGTTAAAAACATCGCGACCTACCCAAGCTTGGGTTCTTTTTTGACCGGCTCTTTCTTGGCAGGCTTTTTCGGTGTGGTTTTAGCTGGCGCCGGTGGGGTTTCCTCTTCTTCAAAAATTTCCTCTTCCGCCACCGAGATAGGATCAGCTAACCACAAGTTTAACTCTGATAGAAACGCGGTATATGCGCGCACCACCTGCACATGTAAAAAGCTTAAAAATAAACCCGCACCAAACCCGAACATTGCCGGACCCAGGTTATATTTCAAGCTGGCAGCCAACTGTAAATCCTGAGCACTGATGTCGGAGGAGACCCCCCAAATAGTACCGATTAACCCAATAAATAATACGGCCCGAATTAAAAATACCAAAATAAGCTGACGACCCTGCAATCGCAGTTGGGCAGATTCAACAATGGAATGAGCAAATTTCTGGGTAAAGGTCTTTTTGGCCAAAATTTTTGCCACCAACGGGCGTAAAATGGACTGTTGGGTTTTGTGGAATTCACGGCTGGCATGGCTGACGGTCCCTCGCTTTAATTCACGCAAGGTCGCATAATCTGGATTCAGGCGGAAAATCTGCCATATACTTAAGATCAAACCGGCAACGGTCAATACCAGAAGGGTATAGCTAAAATTCACCAGCTCATAAAAGAACGGTTCAATGACTGAATAAAACATAAGCCCCAAAAATATAAAAAGGGCAGTGGCCAGAAGCATCATCCGAAAAGAAGTATTAGAGCGCATGGCTGTTCCTTAGCAGGTTGCAAGATTTGTGTGATTTATCTTACAGCAAAGATAATGTCGACACGGTCTGAAGGAGGTTCAGAATATTTTTGTCCCAACGCCCGAACATCCAAACGCGTACTAGGCACACCCTGTTCTACCAGATAATTGCGGATCTCTAAAGCGCGAGACAAAGAAACACGACGCGATTGAGCATGTCCTGTGTCTGTATCCTGACCAGATGCATAAGCAAATAACTGAGCGCGAATATTTGGATTATCCCGAAGTGTCGCCGCAACTGTGTCCAGTTTACTTAACATGTCCGATCCCAGATCCGTATTTGATTCAGCGAACAAAATGCGCTGACGCGATGGTAAGCTGGTATCCGGCGCCGGTGTTAAAGCGGCAATTTGCTGCTCAGCCGGTTCTGGCGCTTCAAGAGATTCATTCGAGATTTGCTCTACTGGCTGCTCTTGAACAGGCGCTTCAACTTCTTCCGTTTCAATAACCGGAGCCACTGGCGGTGTTGTTAAATCTTCAACGCTTCTATCAACTTCTTCCTCCAGAGAGGCTGGTTGTGAAGAAGCACGCTCTTCGACTTCTTTTACCACTGAGTCTACCGCTGATTGGCTGGCTTCCTCTACGGCACGGGTTTGTGCTGTAACAGCAGGGGGTGTGGTAATAC
>JANQSM010000011.1 GCA_028284025.1 Alphaproteobacteria bacterium
AAAGCGGTTGGCTCGTCCAAATACGGCGTTTTGTTCATGCAACAGAATCTTTTTGCCCAGCATATGTGCAGCAATAACCGGTGGTACACTGGGGTATCCCCCAAAGCCAACAACAACTTTGGGCCTTATGCCTATCAATAAAAATAAACATTGAAGCAAGCCTATTCCAATAGAAAAAAGGCTAAAAAACTTGGCGAATAGGCCCTTTCTGTTGGGGCTGCCCGCATGTACAATATGAACCTGCAAATCAAATTCCAGGTCTTTTGTGAAACGTGCCCCCCGATTATCAGTCAAAAGATGAACTTTCCATCCTTTTTTAACGCATTCTTTTGCCAGAGAAAGAGCCGGGAACATATGTCCGCCGGTGCCACCTGCGGCAATGCACAGGGTTGTTGGTGTTGAAGTATTCATAGGTGTTTAATCCATACCCGGTCGTTTTCGTGTCAATCCGAGTACAATACCCATCCCAACGGCGAGTGCAAGTAAAGATGACCCTCCGTAGCTGATAAACGGTAATGTCATTCCTTTGGTTGGCATCATATTAAGAGTAGAAGCCATATTGATCAAAGCTTGAATCCCAAACTGTGTCAAAATGCCTGCCACCGCCAAAAGGATAAACATGTTGTTGATCCGCATGAGCCGAAGGTAGCCAGAGATTACGACCATGGCAAATAGAACCACAATAAAAAGGCAGGCAAAAAAGCCGAATTCCTCTCCGGCCACAGCAAAAATAAAATCTGCATGGACATCGGGAATCACACTTTTTACAGTGCCTTCCCCCGGGCCTGCACCAAATAGTCCGCCTTCCCGAAAGGCGTTTATGGATTTGGTCACTTGGTAATTTGCTGCTGTGTTGGGATCCAGAAACATATCGATGCGTTTTTGCACGTGAGGTAAAAACATGTATGCACCCATAATAGTGCACACTCCAAGTCCCAGCAGAACAAGGACAAACATTAATGGTAAGCCAGCCAGGAAAAACTGTGCGCCAAAGACCGCAGCAATTACCAATGTCATGCCTAGGTCAGGTTGCAGTAACAATAGTATCAAAACGACAGCGAGAGTACTGATGGCAACAATGTTGCCGGGGAATCCAGGTTTCTCAAGTTTGCGGGCAAAGCACCATGCTGTTATTACAGCAAAGGTGGGTTTGACCAGTTCTGAAGGTTGTAGAGAAAATCCTCCCAAGGAAATCCAGCGCGTTGCCCCTTTAATCTCTGAGCCAATAAACAGGGTCAGCAAAATCAGGAATATAGACAAAATAAACAACGCAAAGGACAGAGATTGAATTTCGCGTACCGGCACCATGGAAATACTAATCATCAGGCCTAAGGCAATCGGTAAAATCACCAAATGGCGCTGAACAAAATAATAAGTTGGCAGGCCAATACGTTCTGCAACAGATGGGCTGGCAGCAATATTTAACACGATCCCCGTTACGACAATCGCCAGTAACAAACCCAAAGTAAGTTTATCAACGGTCCACCACCATTGGCTTAATACGCTTTTGTCAGTTCGGGAAAAAACAGTCATGAAGATAGTTTAGTCAAGCTGAAGTGCTTGAACAATGTCTTTAAATTTATCCCCACGTGCTTCAAAATTTGCAAATTGGTCCCAAGAGGCACCCGCCGGAGAAAGAAGAATAACTGCTGGGTCTGGGCTGTTTTTGGCTGCTTGAACAGCAGCGGAAATTGCTTTATCCAGGGTATCACACAGATGAGAAGGAAACTGGTCTTTTGTTAAATCGCACAGTAGCGCTTGATCCTGACCAATATAAAAAGCTTCCTGAATATGAGAAAAATAGGGTTCAATTTCTTTTATGTCTTTTTTCTTGGCTTGTCCCCCGGCAATCCAGAAAATGTTTTTGTAACTTGCAATCGCCTTGGCTGCAGAATCTGGATTAGTGGCTTTACTGTCATTAATAAATAAAAGGGTGCCTGTATCACGTACTACTTCTTGGCGATGGGCAAGGCCAGGGAATGTTTCTGCATGTTTTAAAATTTTCTCTGGGCGTTCTCCCATCAATCTTGCAACGGTGTAAGCTGCCGCCAGGTTCTGCCAGTTATGTTGGCCGCGCAAGGTCATAAAATCTGATATGTTGCCAACGATGTGACTGATTTGTTCCATATCATCTATCACCTCACTGTCCACAATGCTCACGCCACCGGGGGCTGCCTGTCCCGCGGAAATAGCAAACGTGGTTTGCAGATTTTGACCAATCAGTCCCTGGTAGATAGCTTGGCATAAAGGATCATCAAGACCGACAATGGCCACATCCTGATCTGTCTGGTTATTAAAAATGCGCATTTTGGCTGCCACGTAATTTTCCAAGGTGCCGTGGCGTTCAATATGGTCTTCGGTAATATTTAACAAAATAGCCATGTTGAAACGGGTCTGGTGGCAGAGTTCTAACTGATAGGATGATAACTCCAGCACATAAATGCCGCCTTTTAAAAAGGGATCCAGATCCAACACAGCCGTTCCCAGATTCCCTCCGATTTGAACATTGTGCCCGGCTTTTTGCAGTAAATGCCCAATCAAGGCTGTGGTAGTGGATTTTCCGTTGGTACCGGTAATGCCAATATATTTTGCTTGTGGTTGCGCTTCAAATAAAAGCTCTACATCTGCAACGGGTTGAATACCAGATTCCCGTGCAATTTCTACCACCGGGTGGGGGGCAGGGGCATAGGTTGGAATGCCTGGGCTGAGCACAAATCTGTCCACTGATCCCCAGTTAATTTGTGACAGGTCACTCACCGGAATATTTTGTTCAGCAGCATCCATACGGGTGGATTCGCTGTCATCCCAGGCCAAAACATTTGCTCCACTTTCAACCATCGCGGTAGCAGTGGAAAGCCCGGTTTTTCCTAATCCTAAGATGGCAACCGTTTTATCTTTATAAAGGGAAAGATCAATCATCGTAGTTTCAAAGTTGACAACCCAACCAGTGCCAATATCGTTGCTATAATCCAGAACCGGATGACGATGGTCGACTCTGCCCAGCCTTTTTGTTCAAAATGATGATGCAGAGGTGCCATGCGGAAAACTCGTTTGCCGGTTAGTTTAAATGAAATTACCTGCACAATAACAGAGATGGTTTCCAGCACAAAAAGCCCCCCAATAATGGCCAGTACAAATTCATGTTTGGTAATGACACTCATAATTCCAAGGGCACTTCCCAAAGCAAGTGATCCGGTATCACCCATAAATATCATAGCCGGTGGGGCGTTAAACCATAAAAAACCAAGGCCAGCACCCAGCAAGGCACCGCAGAAAATCGCAAGCTCACCACTGCCAGGAATGTAATGGATGTGCAGATATTCAGCAAAAACTGCGTTTCCGACCAGATAGGTGATCATACCAAAACAGGCGGCGGCAATCATCACCGGGACAATAGCCAAGCCATCCAGTCCGTCCGTTAGGTTTACTGCATTTGCTGTTCCCACAATCACAAACGGTGCAAAGACAAAAAACATCCAGCCCATATTAAACAACAAGTCTTTAAAGAATGGAAATGCAAGCCGGTATTCCAGACCATCAGGGGAAGCCCCTGCCACAAACCAGCAGGCACCTAAACAAATGAGAGTTTGTAACAGCAATCTTACTCTGCCAGAGATGCCGGATGAACTTCTGCGCTTAATTTTTAAATAGTCATCAACAAAACCAATGGTACCAAAAGCCAAAGTGACACCTACCACAATCCAAACATAGATATTTTGTAAATTTGCCCATAAAAGGGTGCTGATACATACGGCGATCAAAATTAAAAGACCACCCATGGTAGGGGTTCCAGCTTTTTCAATAATGTGTCGTTCCGGGCCTTCCTTGCGAATGGGTTGCCCTTTTTTCTGGCGAATTTTCAGCTGATTAATAACATAAGGGCCAAAAATAAAACTTAAGATCAAAGAGGTTAGCACCGCGCCACCGGAACGAAGCGTGATATATTGAAAAATATTTAGAAAGCTGTATTGATCAGCCAGCGGTACAAGAAGATTATAAAGCATTCCCCACCTTACTGTTAGAGGATAAGGGTACGCAAGTATTTATTTGTGGCATGAAATTCCCTTTTTTGTCAGGATTTGCAGGGCTGTTTCCTTATCACTATAGGGGGTTTCTTTCCCATCCTGGGCAATAATAGTTTCATGGCCTTTGCCTGCAATAATCAGAACATCATCCTGTTCAAGCTCTTCAATTGCATGGGCAATGGCGGTGGCACGGTCTGGAATTTCTTGCGCCATTGGGCAAGCTTCCAGAATGGTTTTACGGATATCAGCTGGATCTTCATGGCGCCAATCCCCATCGGTAACATAAACAACATCAGCATTTTCTTTGGCTGCTTCGCCCATGGTTGTGCGACGTGTTGGGTCTTTGCCGCCCCCACAACCAAATACCACCCGCAGCTTTCCTTTTGTAAGCGGGCGTGTATTTGCCAAAAGGTTAGCCAACGCATCACCGGTATGAGCATAATCTACAATGATACGCGCGCCATTTTGTAAAGTTGCAATAACTTCATTTCGGCCCGGCACTTCATGAATAGTATGAAGAGCTTCTGAAATTTTCTTAGGTGTTTCCCCCAGGCTTAACGCAACTGAAGCTGCAGCCGATAAATTTTCTAATTGGAAGGGCAACAATAACGAAAAATCAGCATGATAAACCTGGCCTGAAATAGAAAGTTGATCTGCTTGCAGGTAAACATCTGCCTCTGGTGTGCCATAGGTTATGATCTTAAGGTTTCGGCTGGTACAAACTGCTGCAACTTTATCATAGACCTGCATGGATTTATTCAAGATAGCAG
>JANQSM010000227.1 GCA_028284025.1 Alphaproteobacteria bacterium
GCAAGTTTAACAGAAGAAGTGCTAACCCAACTGGAATGTTATAACGTTTCTGTTGTTCAGGGACCTTTGACAGAAGGGTATACCAAACAGGCTCCGTACAATGTTATTTTGCTGGCAGGCGCCGTTGCATCAGTACCAGAATCCTTGACGGATCAACTGGCCAATGGCGGCCGACTGGTTACTGTGATAGACGACAATGCCTATTATCCAGATAACACGGTGGGTAAAGCTACCCTGTTCTATAAATCTGGTAATACAGTATCCCAGAAACAATTATTTGATGCTCAGGTAAAGCCGTTACCTGGTTTTCAAAAAGCACCGACTTTTGAATTCTAGAATGCACAAGGATCTTCCTTCCCGGTCAGTCCAAGAGTTGGAATCTATGATCGACCAGCAGCAGGATTTTACCTTGTTGGATGTGCGCGAAGACTGGGAGCTTGAAATCTGCAAGTTGAGTTATAATTTAATACATATTCCAATGAACCAGGTTCCTAATAATCTGGATAAATTGGATAAAGATAAATTGATTATTGTTATGTGCGGCTCGGGAGGGCGCAGTGCGAAAATTACCAAATTTCTACTGCAAAACGGATTTACCCACAGTTTTAACCTTACTGGGGGTATCCTCCAGTGGGCGAAAGAGATTGAGCCAAGCCTGCCAACCTATTAAAACAAGAGCATGAGGTTTTTCTTATCTTTGTTGGTTTTTGCCTGTATAGGGCTGTGGGCTTTCTCTGCCCAGGCGATAACGCTAAAGCATGCTTTAAGCATGGCCTATCAGAACAATCAAACTCTATTGGCCAAACAGCGGGAGGTGGAAACCGCTATGGAGAAGGTTGCTTTAGCCAATTCTAATTGGCGACCGAGCATTACCGCCGGGGCCAGTGCAACGCGTACCCGGATTGAGGTAGATGCACCGGGTACCCCCACCATTTTAGGTACACCCAAGGAAGCATCGCTGAATGTAGAGCAGCCGATCTTTCGGGGTGGCAGCAACTTTGCCGCTAAAGACAGAGCAGAGAATGAGGTGCTGGCTTCTTTTGCTGGCTTACACCAAACAGAACAGGAGGTTTTGCTCAAAGCTGCCCAGGCTTATCTGGATTTGATTCGTGAGCAAGCAGTCGTGCGCCTAAACAAGAAAAATGAAGATGTGTTAGACAATCAGCTGAAATCTACCCGGATCAGCTTTAAGCTAGGTGAGGTCACGAAAACGGATGTTGCCCAGGCTGAAGCCAGGTTGGCCGAAGCTATATCCAGCCGGATTCAGGCAGAAGGCGCCTATGAAGCGACGAAAGCTACTTATGAGCAAGTGGTTGGCCCATCCCCAGCCAAATTAGTCCCGCCAGATGAAATGAAATTTAATCCAGGCGATCGCCAGAAACTCATCACCATGGCAATGGAATCCAATCCCATGGTGATGCAGGCAATTTTTACTGAAAGAGCTGCTGCCAAACAGGTGAATGAAGAGATTGGTGGGATATTGCCGCAGGTTAGCCTGTCAGGATCTGCCAGCCGTAATATGGATAACTTCACCTTTGGGACAGCCGGTGCAGATACGGATGTGTATGCGCTTGGGGCGACTGTCAGCGTGCCATTCTACCAGGGAGGGGCCCAGGCCTCTCGGGTGCGGGCTGCAAAATACACGGCTAGTCAACGACGCATTGAAATTGAGCAAGCTCGACGGGAAGCACGAGAGCAGGCTATTGCAGCCTGGCAACAGTTGCAAACGGCCCAGGCGGCGATGACATCCTTTGAAAAACAAGTAGCTGCAACAGATTTAGCCTTGACCGGTGTACGTAAGGAAAATCAGCTGGGGTTAAGGTCTACCTTGGATTTGCTGGATGCAGAGCGCGAAGCTCTGGATGCGAAAATATCTCTTATTTCATCTTGGCGGGATTATGTTCTGGCTGGGTTTCAAACTCTCTCCGTAATAGGCCATCTGACGGCAAAAGATCTTAATTTAGGTACATCCTTGTATGATCCGCACGCAGTTTATGCTAAAGTAAGGGGCAAATGGTGGGGTTTTGGCGTTGAGTCTGAATAATCAACAGGTTCGCCAAAATTGTGCTTGCTAAAAACAGCACAAACACACAATATCTATGAAATAGGGCAAGGGTGGCGACTATATTTAGCGAATTGCATTTTTTTGCAATTCGTATAATAACTCATATTTTATTAACATGTTAAATATATCGTAGGCTTATGACTGCTGCTCAAGATGAACCCTCTATGGATGAAATACTCGCTTCTATTCGGCGAATTATTTCAGAAGATGATGAGGAGGGTGGCGAAGAACAAAAAGAAGAAGCAGCTGAGGCGGCTCCTGAGCCTGCGGCGGAACCGGAAGCAGAACCTCCGGCTCCGGAACCTGAACCGGAGCCAGAACCTGCTGCGGAAGCAGCACCTGCAGCTGAGGCGGCACCAGAACCTGCCCCTGAGCCTGAACCGGAGCCAGAACCAGAACCGGAGCCTCCGGCGCCAGAACCTGAAGCAGAGCCTGAGCCTGCTCCAGAAGCTGCGGCAGAGGAACCGGAGGAAGAAATTGTTGAATTAACGGACGTGGTAGAAGATGAAAAACCTGCTGAACCTGAACCAGAACCGGAAGCTCCTGCGCCGGAGCCTGAACCCGAACCTGAGCCAGAGCCGGTTGCAGCCGCTGACGCCACACCGTCCGTACAGGAATCACTTGCACGTCTGGGCAGCGAGATTGTTGGCGATGAAGCCGCTCAAGCTAGCACAGACCAATTTGCAGAACTTGCCAAAGCAGCCGCACCAAAGGAAACAGAGTTGTCTACGATAGAAGATTTGATTCGCGATTTGATTCGCCCGCATTTACGGGAATGGCTTGACCAGAATCTGCCGCCAATGGTAGAGCGCCTTGTTAGCGCAGAGATTGAGCGCATGGCCCGTGAAGGCGAAGATAAAGCCAAGTAACCATTTTTTGTAATCACAAAATACTGCTTGCGCTTGCCACCGTTTTTTACTATGTAAGATATCTCTTTATTATGTGGGGGTGTAGCTCAGTTGGGAGAGCACTTGATTTGCATTCAAGAGGTCGCAGGTTCGATCCCTGTCACCTCCACCACTTAACTCTTCATCACTTTTCAGTAAGGACTCTAGGAAGCAATGTATTTTGATTGCCGCCCTTAACGTGTTTGATTTCCAAATGAATATATCTTGCTGTTTTGTAAGGCCATCAAGTAGTAAGACCTAGGTTTCCAACTGGATAAATGTGAATGGCGGTGTTATAAAATTTATTATGGAAATCATCAATACACCTAATGCGCCTCAACCCAATGGTCATTACGCCCAAGCGACTGTCTACAACAATACAGTTTATACCGCTGTTCAACTTGGAATTAAACCCGAGGATACCAATCCAACGCCAGGCACAGTCAAAGAACAAGCTGAGCAGGTTCTAAAAAACCTTCAAGCAGTTTTGAAGGCAGCAGGCAGTGACTTATCTTCCGCGCTGCGGATTATGATCTACGTCACGGATGTAAAGCATTGGGAGGAGGTGAATGAGATCTATACCCAAATCCTCGGCGACCACAAGCCTGCTCGTGGTGTAGTTCCAGTAACTCAGTTACATCTTGGATTTGACGTAGGTATGGAAGTTATTGCTGAGGTGAGAGACAAGCTATGAGGATTGTGCTAATTCATGGGACTAAGGGATCACCAGAGAGTAATTGGATTCCATGGCTGTGCCAAGAGTTAGAAACAAACGGTCACAGAGTTATTTGTCCGAAACTACCCACTCCTGAAAATCAGTCAATAGAAAGTTGGATAGAAGCTTTTGACAATCAAGTTGGAGAATTAACAGAGCAGGATATATTGGTTGGCCACAGTATGGGGGTTGGTTTTATCTTACGTCTTCTTGAAAGAGGGGCATCTGTAAAGGGAATAATCCTTGTATCTGGATTTACTGATATCTTAGGAATTCCAGAATATGATCAGCTTAACTCCTCTTTAATTAAAAAACCTTTTGATTGGAGTACAATTTTACAGAACACAGAGCATGTTTCCATTTTTGCAGGTGACAAAGATCCATATATACCCTTTTCTCAAACTCAAAAACTTGAGCAGAATCTAAAGGTTGAGGCCACAATTTTTATTGGCGGTGGGCATTTAAATAGCGAGAGTGGATACACTGAATTTGAAGAATTAAAAGAAGAGATTTTAAAAATCATATGACCAACTTGAAATCTATCGAAAAAGATATCAAAGCCATTAAGGAGCGAAATGCGCGTGTAGAAGCTGATAAGGCCTGGACATACATTGCCGCCTCCCCGACATAATCCGAGAAGCAACGTTTGACGGAACGTCATCCACGTAGTGTGAGCTTTGAAAGCCCCAGCCGTCCAGAAGAAGGATAGGCACATCTTGTTTTTATAGATAAAATTGATAATGTGCAACTTTGAACGGAAATGAATACAAAAGAATAGTTATCGAAATAAAAAAATGGATATAGCAAAAACCAAAATAGATAGGCTCCGCGATGGCGCTATTACTCTAAAAATGGGCAGCAATGTTAAAGAGTTTTTATCAACCTCAGCCAATCGCTATGCAGTAACAGAGCAGGCCATATATAAAATTAGCTTGGCAGATGAAATAGATCCAGAGAGGACTAACCCTGATATTCCAAATTGCAGTCAAGAAGTTATATCTGCTGGATATAATGATGAAGTTGTTGGGCGAATTTTAATGACTGCTAAATACTTGTTTGATGAGAACAAAGCAGAAGTTAGCCCTGTTATAGGCAGCTTCTTTGAAGCAGTCATTGAGCTTACAAATCATGTTCTAGAGCTTAAAAAAATGATAAGTGAGCTTAAGGAAGAGATCGTGAGTAAAGAAAAGTATATTATAAACACCCAGCAAGAACCAGATACCTTTATGCTTCCATCCATTACGGATTTGAAGATAAAAGTGCATAATATTTTAGTCATGGCCGATAAAGCAAAAGATGGAATTTTACTGCTCTACAAGATTCACCTTCTTCCAGATGCGGACGAGAGACCTAAACTACATGAATATTGTGAGGCGATTCAAAAAGTTCCAAATATTGATAATGATGCCTTAACTTCATGGGAAGAAAAAAGAAAGTTTTTATCTTTGGTTCGTAACACAAGAAACTGTAGTGAACACCCTAAGCAAGGTCAACGGATCTTGCTGGATGATTTTACAATGCGCCCTGATGGTTCAATTACAGCACCCATTATTCAAATTGAACATGAAGAAACACCGATCGGTTTGCATCAGTTGATTAAGTTTATGGAATTTCTTGAGAGAATGATCATCGATTATGCTGAGCTATCATCTGCGTTTATTAAATCCCTTTCACTGATGAAGAACAATCCCTTCAACGAATGGGTGTCAGAATTCCCAGAAGAACAAAGGCGCCACCCACATGTTCGATATTACCGATCAGTCAACATGGGTGGAACAAGCCACATATTAGGTTAGTGGAATTGCTCGCTAGACCTTAAGTGGCACTGACGAAAAATTTATTGAAAACTGGGTCCAGTTGAGGGTACATCCAAAGATATATTTATAATTATTTATTAAATATCAATTTCCTATCCCTCAGGTTCGATCCCTGTCACCTCCACCACTTTAAAACTTTCTTTTAATTGCTATTCCTTTTTTATTTCTATATATTCCTGAAGGTTATGAG
>JANQSM010000050.1 GCA_028284025.1 Alphaproteobacteria bacterium
ATCCGTCCAAATCCATTAATTGCAATGCGTGTTGTTGTCATGAGATCCTCCTTACAGGTTGTCTTTGACCGTTTTTACAATATTGTCAGTGGTAATGCCAAAATATTCGTATAGTTGATTTGCCGGAGCTGAAGCCCCAAAGCTTTCCATCCCAATAAAATGACCGCTTTGTCCCAGATACCGGTCCCAGCCGAATTCTAGCCCGGCTTCAATCGCCACGCGCAAGGTTTTTTCTCCCAGGACAGAGTTCTTGTAGTCAGCATCTTGCTGTTCAAATAATTCCCAGCACGGCATGGAAACGACATTAACCGGGATTCCATCTTCAGCCAGTTTGGTTTGAGCTTCCAATGCTAAATGCACTTCTGAGCCAGTCGCCAGCAGGGTTGCTTTTGGCACGCCCTCACAGGCTTTTAAAATGTAAGCCCCCTTGGCACATTTATTTTCAGATGATTTTTCCGTGCGAAGAGCTGGAACACCCTGGCGGGTTAAACACAGCATCGATGGGGTTTCTTTTTGCTCTACCGCCAACATCCAGCATTCTGCCACTTCCACCGCATCTGCCGGACGGAAAATATTGATATTCGGCATGGCCCGCATCGCAGCAAGATGCTCAACCGGCTGGTGAGTTGGGCCATCTTCTCCCAGGCCAATGGAATCATGCGTCATCACATAAACCACCCGCTGTTTCATCAAAGCCGATAGACGGATGGCCGGGCGACAGTAATCTGTAAATACAAAAAATGTTCCGCCAAATGGAATGAGTCCGCCGTATAAGGCAACTCCATTCATGGCAGCCGCCATGCCATGTTCACGTACCCCATAGTACATATAATTTCCAGATAAATTATCCGATTTTACAGCTTGGGCATCTTTTGCCTTGGTATTGTTAGATCCTGTCAGATCTGCTGATCCCCCAACCAATTCTGGCACGGCTTGGGTTAATACATCCAGAACCTTGCCTGAGGAAGCTCTGGTGGCAAGTTTGGGTTTTTCTTCCACCCACTGATCAATCAGTGCCTGCATTTTATCTTTCCAGCCTTCAGGTAATTTTTGCTGTATCAAGCGATCAAGTTCCTGTTTTTTATCTGCAGGCAAGTTTTGTAGTTCCTGTTGCCACGCTGCAAAGGCTTCTTGCCCTCTTTGCGCAGATTGACGCCAGACCGCCAGATAGTCTTGTGGAATTTCAAAAGGAGGGGCCGTCCAGCCCAATTGCTCACGCGCCGCAGCAATTTCTTCTTCCCCCAGAGGGGCCCCATGTACACCAGAGGTTCCCTGTTTGGTGGGTGCCCCGTACCCAATGATTGTGCGACAAGCAATCATAGACGGCTTGTCACTTTTTTGAGCGGCCTTAATAGCAGCTGCAATCTCTTCCGGGTTATGGCCATCCACTTGCTGTACATGCCAACCGGATGCTTCAAATCTCTTGCATTGATCATCTGATACTGACAAGTCCGTTGGCCCGTCAATCGTGATATGGTTGTCATCAAATAACACAATCAACTTGGAAAGTTGCAAATGCCCGGCCATGGAAACAGCTTCGTGCGAAATTCCTTCCATCAAACAGCCATCTCCAACAACGCAATAGGTGTAGTGGTTATAAACCGTATCCCCAAAACGGGCGTTCATCGCCCGTTCAGCCAAAGCCATCCCAACGGCATTGCCAATCCCCTGCCCCAGCGGGCCGGTGGTGGTTTCAATCCCTGGTGCCTCACCGAATTCCGGATGACCTGCGGTGCGGCTGTGTAATTGGCGAAAGTCTTTAATTTGATCCATCGTCATGTCCGGGTACCCGGTAAGATATAACAAGGAATACAGCAACATGGAGCCATGCCCAACGGACAGCACAAAACGGTCACGGTTTGGCCAATCAGGATTATTGGGATCAAAATTCAAAAATTTTGTGAATAAAACCGTAGCAACATCGGCAAAACCCATTGGCATCCCCGGATGGCCAGAATTGGCTTTCTGTACTGCATCCATCACCAACGCCCGAATACAGTTAGCCATTTCTTCATGTGAGACTTGTGAGTTGGTGGTTGGGTCCAGATTTTCTGATGTGACAGCGGTCATGTGTAATCCCTTGCCTTTCTTTTTTATAGGTTTTCTTTGAATGAGGGGGTAAAATGCCTTATTCAGCGGGCTTTCGTCAATACTGTTCTTTGCTTTATTCGCAAAAAAAGGGGTTTTTTTCATGTTCTTCTTGACGACAACCCCTAAAGCACACTATTTATTTGAAATCAGGAATAAAAATAATTATGGCACAAGATCTTCTCAAAGCAATCGTCGAAGTTGAAAAAGCGATCACTCGACTAGAAACCAGTTTGGACAAGAAATTATCTTCGTCCACCTCAACCCGGGAAGACTGGCAGCAGAAAATGGATAAGCTGGCGAATGAAAACCAGGAATTAAAATCCAGTCAAACAGCTGTTGCAGAACGCCTGGATGATACCATCTTGCGTCTACAAACTTTGGTAGGAGCAGAATAATGGGGCAGGTTTCCATCACTATTAATGGCCGAAACTATCAGGTTGCTTGTGATGACGGACAGGAGTCCCATCTGATCAAGCTGGCCAATTTTTTAAATGACCGGGTGGAAGAATTATCCGGTACAATGGGACAAATTGGCGATAACCGTATTTTATTGATGGCCAGTCTTTTGATTGTAGATGAGCTGTTTGATGCCAAGAAAAAAACCGACCAGCATGTTTCCGCCGGACGCAATGCCAACAGTGATTCTTTTGAAATGACCAAAGCGACACAAGCGCTTTCAAATCTATCCAAGCGGCTGGACGCCCTTGCTACCAAGATAGAAGCTGCGTAAATTTTATTTTCACATTTAAATTGAAAATTAAGTCAATCAGCCTTAAATAATGGCATGACAGTTGCGGCCCTGTGCGATACGGGTTTGTTACTTCCCTGGGGCGATGAAATCCTTCAAGGGAGCTGTCCCTGCCAGTGACCGTGGTCCTGGTATTTACGGCACCCACCTGTTAACGCAGGCCACAGAGGATGTTTTACCCACCGGCAGGCGCGGCAACTGTCTTTCCTATTTCTTGCGTCTTTTGGCCTCATCCTCTACACATATAAAATATGGATTCAATTCTTTTAAAAAAACAATTGCGCCGGGAGGCAATCGAAAAGCGCCAGACTCTGCATGCTGAATTGCAGGAAACGGCTCCTGAGCAATTTGCCAAACTATTTTTCGATTTCTTTGACCTGAAAAATGACGATGTTATCGCCGGGTTTTCGACCATTCGTTCTGAAGCCAGTGTTGAAAAGATCTTGCTGAAGGCCCTGGCACAAAATTTAACCTGCGCATTGCCCGTGGTGGTAGATCAGGATGTGCCTCTGATTTTCAGAAAATGGGCACCGGAAACTGAAATGACCGGGAATACTTATGGCATTTTAGAACCTGTAAAATATGCCCCCCAAACCACGCCGACTTATATTTTGGTCCCGTGCTTGTACTTTACGGCCCAAGGCCACCGGCTAGGCTATGGCGGTGGATTTTATGACCGCACACTAGATCTGTATAAAGACACAACGACCAGCATCCTGGTGAATTACGCTGGCCTGGAAATAGATGAACTTCCGCTTGAATCTACTGACATATCCGTGGATTATATCCTGACAGAAAAAGAAATTCGGAAAGCAGGATCTTAATGCGTGTTTTATTTGTAGGGGACATTTTTGGCCGTGCGGGCCGCAAAATTCTGGTTGATGAAACCAAACCTTTGAAAAAAAAGCTTTCCCTGGATCTGGTGATAGCAAACGGAGAAAACGCCGCCGGCGGGGCAGGCATTACCCCCACCATTGCCAAGGAATTTTATGAAGCCGGCGTGGACGGCATTACACTCGGGAATCATGCTTTTAATGAGCGTGAAATTTTTGGTCATATTAATAATGACAACAAAATGGTGCGACCCATCAACTATCCCAAGCACACCACCGGTAAGGGAAATACAATTTTGGAAACAGCGCGGGGCAAAAAAGCCCTGATTATGAATGCTATGGCCCGTTTGTTTATGGATCCGCTGGATGATCCATTTCCAGCAGTTGAAGATGTTTTAAAAAAATACCCGCTGGGATCCGCTGTTCATTTTACTCTGATTGATTTTCACGGAGAAGCTACATCAGAAAAGCAGATATTTGCCAATGTATTTGATGGCCGTGCCAGTTTAATTGCCGGAACCCACACCCATGTGCCGACTGCTGACGCACGCATTCTGCCAAACGGCACAGCTTATCAAACGGATGTTGGCATGACCGGGGATTATGATTCTATCATTGGGTCGGATTATGAAGAACCGCGAAACCGCTTATTAAACAAAATTTCACAAGGCCGCTTAAAACCGGCGATGAAGGCGGCCACCCTATGCGGCATTATGGTAGAGACCGATGACAAAACCGGCTTGCCCAAACAGGTTTCCCGCCTTGTTCTTGGCCCCCACCTTGAAAATGTCCTGCCAGAATTTTAATTTGTTCTCCTTTTGTTCTTTTTGTGGTAAGGTGTCCCATATCTCCTCATGGTGAGCCTGTCGAACCATGAGATCTGGTTTAATAAGCCCCATCCTTCGACAGCTCAGGATGAGGTTTGGAGGGAATA
>JANQSM010000087.1 GCA_028284025.1 Alphaproteobacteria bacterium
GGTATTCCAGTTTCAGTTGGAATTGGTAAAACTAAAACCCTGGCAAAGGTGGCGAATCATTTGGCAAAAAAGCAGGTACAGTATCACGGTGTGCTGGCCCTGGAAACACAAGAAAAATATCAAGAAGCCTTGCGCCAAACACCGGTTGGTAATATTTGGGGGGTGGGACATAATCTGGCACGCAAGTTTAAGCGCAATGGTATCCACACCGCGTTGCAACTCTCAAAAGCTCCTGATATCTGGGTACGCCGTAATACCAATGTGATTGCTTTGCGCACGGTGCGGGAATTGCGCGGCGAACCCTGTATGAGTTTAAAGTTTTTTCCGCCACCAAAAAAATCTATTGCATCCACCCGGTCTTTCTCACGGCCTTTGACAGAATTGGAAGATTTAAAAGAAGCCGTGGCATCTTATGCCAATCGGGCAGCGCGAAAACTGCGCAATGGAAATATGGTTTCGGGGGCGGTATTGGTTTTTCTAAAAACCAATCAGCATCGGCCGGACCAATCACAATATATGAATAGTCTTACCATCGAACTTCCAGCGTATACTTGTGATACCTCCCGCTTGATTACCATTGCTCATCAAGCGCTGGAGAGAATTTATCGGCCCGGGTTTTTATATAAAAAAGCAGGGGTAATGTTGCTGGATTTACGCCCGGCAGAGACTGCTCCGCAAGTTTTATTTGCAAAAGAAGATACCCAACGTCAGCGCAAGCTCATGGCCACCATTGATACAATGAATGATAAGCTTGGCAAAGAAACCATCCGCTTTGCCGCTGAAGGGACTACCCGGTCGTGGCGCATGAAGCGCAAATTGGTTTCACCGGCTTATACTACGCGCTGGCAGGATTTGAAAAAAGTGAAAGTGGCTGCAAAATTAGTCAGCCCGGGTGATGACCAGGGCAACGGCATTGCTGTTGGCGACAATCTGGATAGGTAGGTAAGGTATTTGGGGGGATAGGTAAAGATCAATGTCCATATCGCGCCAGGCTTGAAGTTTACGTTTTTTGATGCCGGCAACGGGGTCTACCAGAAATTTTACATGAATCACATCCTGTTTTTGTCGACCAATCGTGCGTTGCATCGGGCCTTGCATCTTGCCAATCGCATCATAGCGATATTTACCATCATAAACTGGAAGCCGAACCTTGTCGCCCTGTTGATCCATCAACAATGGCCCGATGGATAAAAGGGCGGTTAACGGGTCAATCACATCTTCACGATCTTTTTCTGTGACGCGGTCAGCTGCTTCGGATTTTAAAATGACAGCGCGGCTGCCATCTTTGTCCCATTCCCAGGATCTTGCACGTTCTTTAGAACTTGTTTTATAGCTTGATTCATACAGCAAGGTTTGAGGTACATTCTGGCCATTGGTTTTACCAGAGGCTGCAAAGCGGGCTTTAAACCCGGTAATGAACTTAAAGAGTCCTTGCGATTGCATATCAATGGAGGAACTATAATTTTCGCCGTTATCTTCAAGATCCAGAGAAATTGTTCCGGCATGCAGACCGCCCCAGTATCCTTCATATGTGGCGGTATGTTTTTGCGGCAGGGCGGCAAAGACCTCTCCGACGAAAGCAGCAATCAAAATAACGACTAGAAAAATGCTAAGTTTTTTCATGGTTAAATCCTGTTGTGGTTAAGGCCACACTCCCAATAATACCAGATAAAATCGATCCACTCAAAACACCCAGTTTAACGTAGGTCATCATCTGTGGGGTATCAAAGGCCAGACCGCCGATAAACAGGCTCATAGTAAAGCCGATCCCGCACAGGCATGACAGGGCAAATAAATGTTGCCAGCCCAGATCAGGGGGCAATTTCACCAGGCCGATAATTCTGGCCAACACTGCCAGACCAAAAATGCCCAGTGGCTTGCCCAGAACCAGCCCCAACATAATGCCCAGTGGTACCGGGTGGGTAAAAGCTTCTGCTGTCAGTCCAGCAAAAGAAATGCCGCTGTTGGCAAATCCAAAAATGGGTAAGACCAGAAAAGCGACCCAAATGTGCAGACTGTCTTCAAAATCATATAGCATGGAGCGTCCATCATCATTTTCTTTAATCGGAATTGTCATCGCCAGTAATACACCGGCTAGGGTGGCATGCACCCCGGATTTTAAAATGGCAAACCACATTATCGCGCCAACCGCCACATAAAAGCTGGTGCGTTTGACGCCTTTAATATTAAACGCAATTAACAGGGCAAACCCCGCGCCTGCCGTCGCCAGGGCGGGTAAATTTAAATCAGTGGTGTAAAAGAACGCAATAACCAGAATGGCGCCCAAATCATCAATAATGGCCACGGTTGTCAGCAACAACTTTAAGGCAATTGGCACTCGTGATCCAAACAGCGCCAGCACCCCTAAGGCAAAGGCAATATCAGTGGCCGCCGGAATCGCCCAACCATTGAGAAAAGCCGGATCATGAAAATTAAAATAGGCATAAATTGCGGCCGGGGCGATCATCCCGCCAGCAGCCATCACCAGCGGCAAGGCCATTGAATTGCCAGTTTTTAGATCACCTTCTAGAATCTCACGCTTGATTTCCAGGCCAACCAATAAGAAGAAAATCGCCATCAGCCCGTCATTCACCCATAAGAGCAAAGACTTGGAAAGGCCAAATTCCCCGACCATAACGGTCAAGGGTGTGGCCAGCAAGGCTTTGTACTGGGTTTCAAAGCCGCCATTGACCACCAGAATGGCCAGGGCAGCGGCAAAAAACAGACAAATCCCCGCGGCTGACTCCACCCGGATAAACTGCCGGATAAAAGGAAGCGGAACGACTTTCGATGCTTTAGCCATACATAAGATATAGAGCATTTTGCCCCATTTGTTGAGGGATTTTTGACACAGGTGTTGTCGAATTGTTACTGCTTGTGACAATTTGTTTACAAAATTTTAAAATTCTGATAAGATCAGAAATTATCAACAAGCAGTATATAGAGAATTTAGAATATGAGTACAAAAATGAAGATAGATTCGTTAGAAAATACTAATGCCCACAATTATTCGTGCTTGAGTAATGTTGAAATGACAGGCCTGGACTTGGGAGTGGTGATTCATCGTGCCAATGATCCACGTAATGTGACTCGCGATTTGCTTGAAATCACCATGAGTCCATTGGTCGAGCGTGAACTTGTACCGGCAAACGCTGCCTAGAAAAAAAGGCTAAATCTGGGTTTAGCTACATTATCTGGCTCTGTCCAATGAGCCCCAATGAGCAATGTAACGCTTATGAGCTTATTTATTCTTTTAAATTAGCTTTTGGCCGCCAGGGCACCTTCCATAAACATATCCAAATCGCCATCTAGAACGGCCTGGGTATTTCCGGTTTCTACATTTGTGCGCAAATCCTTGACCATTTGATAGGGATGTAAGACATAAGAGCGAATTTGGCTACCCCAGCCAATGTCGGTTTTCTGAGCATTTTGGTCCTGGGCTTGTGCTTCGCGCTTTTGCAGTTCCATTTCATATAGACGGGCTTTTAGCATAGCCATGGCTTCAGCCCTATTGCGATGCTGAGACCGGTTGCTTTGGCATTGTACTACAATTTTGGTCGGCAAGTGGGTAATGCGTACCGCGCTATCTGTGGTATTTACGTGCTGACCACCAGCTCCGGAAGACCGATAGGTATCTATCCGCAAATCTTTTTCTTCTACAACGATATCAAATGATTCATCAATCACCGGGTATACCCACACGGATGCAAAACTGGTATGGCGGCGGGCATTGGAATCAAACGGTGAAATCCGCACCAGCCGATGGACCCCACTTTCGGTTTTCATCCAGCCATAGGCATATGGGCCAGAAACTTTAAACGTGGCCGATTTAATTCCGGCTTCCTCGCCTGGGCTTTCCTCAAGGTATTCCAGTTTATAGTCATGCTGTTCCGCCCAACGTGTATACATGCGATACAGCATTTGCGCCCAATCCTGGGATTCAGTTCCGCCAGCACCGGGGTGAATCTCTACAAAGCAATCATTTAAGTCTGCTTCCCCGGAGAGCAGACTTTGTAGCTGTAATTTTTCAGCCTGTTTTTTTAGATTTTGCAAGCTGGCAAGGCTTTCTTGTATCAGATCCTCATCGCCTTCAGCTTGCGCCAAGGCCACCATCTCCACGGCATCTTTCGCACTTTGATCAAGCTCACGCACCTTGCCTACAGAAGATTCCAGGGCAGTTTTTTCTTTTAAAATATGTTGGGCAGCTTGGGCATCTTCCCACAAGGCAGGATCAGCGGCTTTCTCGGTTAGCTCTTCCAGTTTCTGGACAGATGCGTCCCAGTCAAAGACGCCTCCGTACAAGGTCCAGGGCCTGGGTAATTTCCTGCAAAACGGTCTCAGAACTTTCAGTCATTAACAGATTTTCTCCATTAATAAATTCCTCCCAGATTAGGCGATGTTCCAATGGTGGTATTTTGCGGCACGTTATCAGGCGTTGATCCATATCCTTCAATCAGAACAAGATCTCCCTTAGGCTCAGTGCCTGGGCGGAACGCCTCCAGAATTACTTTTTTGTCAGCCGGGCTTGCCAGCTTGCCGGTTTCAGCATTTACCCGAACCAGACGAATTCCCGGGGGTACCCGGAAGGGAATTTCTGGTTCATTCTTTAACGCCACTTTCATGAAATCTCGAAAAATAGGAGCTGCGACACTTGAGCCAGATTCTCTTTTCCCAAGGCTTTTGGGGGTATCAAACCCGACAAATACGCCTGCGACCAAGTCGGGCGAAAATCCGACAAACCATGTATCTTTGACTTCGTTGGTGGTTCCGGTTTTGCCTGCCAGTGGTTTGCCAACGGCACGAATGCGTTGACCCGTGCCGCGTTGAACCACACCTTCCAACATAGAGACAATTTGATAGGCTGATTGTGGATCAACGACCGTTTCACGCAGATCTGGCAATCGCGGCATGTTTGTTGGCGAGGCATTCTCACCCTGGCAATTCTCACAGGGGCGCTGGTCGTGACGATACAAGATCCGGCCACGCCGGTCTTGAATACGATCAATCAGGCTGAGTTCCACTTTTTTGCCGCCATTGACCAGCATGGCATAGGCTGATGTCAAGTCCAGCAAAGTTGTTTCTCCTGCTCCCAAAGCCATGGCAAGAGTGGGCTGCATACGATCTGTAATGCTAAAGCGTTTTACCATTTCAGTGACTTTGTCCATCCCAATGGTCTGGGCCAGACGCACAGT
>JANQSM010000097.1 GCA_028284025.1 Alphaproteobacteria bacterium
CCAGTGCACGGTGGATAAAGGGGCCACTTTCTTATAAAGCGGCGTAAAGTCCGGCTTTGTCATGTCAAACAGCTGTTCAAAGCTATCGATCACAAAATAGGTTTTTTGGAATTCATCAATCCGGTAAGTAGTACGCATAACACGTTCCAAATCTAGGCTTAAGCGGTGCGGAATGGCACTATCTACACTGTAGATAGATTCTCCGCTGGAAGATAAAATTCCGGCTCCATAAATTTTAATGCCATTGGGTGTGTTAATCAGACCAAATTCCACTGTGAACCAGTACAAACGCTGGATCTGGTCAAGAGCATTTAATTTCACAGCTTTCATGCCACCTTTACCAAAAGCTTCCATATAGTCAGCAAAGATCGGGTTGGATAAAAGGGGGACATGGCCAAATACATCGTGAAAAATATCAGGTTCTTCCAGATATTCCATTTCTTCAGGCTTGCGGATCCAGGCAGTTGCCGGGAATTTCTTGTTAGCTAAAAATTCAAAGAAAAGATCCGGGCTGATGAATCCGCGGACCACCACGACTTCCCAGCCGGTTTTCTCAGCTAGGATAGCATTAATTTCTTCATAATCTGGAATACGCTCTTCGTTTAGATTTAAGGCTTCCAGTCCATCCAGGTATTCCTGACAGGCACGGGTCTTCAAAATCTCCATCTGCTTTTTAAATAGCATTCCCCACATTTCATGATCACCCGGGGTATAGGCAGCGTAGTTTTGTTCATCCAGGAAATTTTTGGCTTTTTCGTGTAGATCAGCAGGCAACATGTCCTTTCTCCTTTTTATACTTATGTATTTAATAGCTATAGAAAAAGGGTAGCACTAAAGGAAACAGCTGCGCAAGATTTTTTGCCTAAAGCAACTATTTACGGAAATGATCCAGGCTAACAACGTTATCCTGATCACCGTCTTCTTTTTTGCTCTTTTTGGATTTACTGCTTTTACTGCCAGATTTTTTAGGCTTGGCGTCTGCTTTTTTCTCTTTTGATTCTTCCAGCGGTTTCTTGGGCTCTTTCTCTCCAATCACCTGGTCAAATTCCTCATCTTCAAAATCTTCCAGATCATCAAGAGTGACGTGGAATTGGAGACCAAATTTAACTGATGGGTCAGCAAACCCGGTAATCGCATCAAAGGGGACCACCTTTTTTTCTGGTACGTTATTGAAGCTTAAGATAACCGAGAACCATTCATTCTTTATTGTGAGTTCATCAAATTGATATTGCAGCACGATGGTCATTTCATCCGGGTATTTTTCCCGCAAATATTCAGGCATTTCCACACCAGGAAAATCTGTATGGAAAGTAATGAAAAAGTGGTGATCATCGGTCAGACCGTGTTCCCCAGCTTGTTTAAGGGCATCACGGACAACACCTCTTAGAGCCTGTTCAACCAGTGTTTCATATTCATATAAATTATCTGACATAATTTAGTTATATTTATGTGTAGAACTTTAGGCAAGCTCAGAATGAGCAAAAGCCCTTAAAAAAGAAAGAATATCGACTTAAAAGAGACGGCAGGACATATCCAGGAGAATAAGATAAAGGTGAGGGGCTTCTGTTGCCCGGCGCCCCCCAGGCCGCGAAGCACAGCTACAATTAAGCAGCTAGGCGTACTTCAGGTGCAAAGTTATCGTTTGCATTTATAAAAGTGGTCCGATACGGCGGTACCATGCCGGGCAAAAGTAACATCTTTACACACCCGTCGAAGCTATTTCGGCCCCACCCATGCCATCCGGTCTGCTTCCAGCAGAATCATGTGTCGAATTGCAGGGGTGGAGCCGCCGGGTACTGCCCCCGGGTCCGC
>JANQSM010000100.1 GCA_028284025.1 Alphaproteobacteria bacterium
ACAGTGATTTGGCACAACACTGGCAGATTACCCGCACATTTTTAAATGCCTTGTCGAGCACCTGGCCCGATTTATTAAAAGCTGAACAGGCAGAAGATATTGCCCGTTACCGTAACGCCCGCCTTTTGGCACAAGCTGATGCCTGGAAAAAAATCCCGCCCGACGCACCGGTGATTGCCGCTGGAACAACGGGCAGTATTCCGGCTACTGCCCAATTATTAAACACCATTACCAATCTGCCCAAAGGAATGTTGGTGCTATGCGGTTTGGATCTGGATATGCCCAGCGCAGTTTGGCAAAACCTGACGCCGCTGGATGCTCAATATCAATATGCCCGGTTATTGCAAGCCCTTGAAATAGACAGAGGTAAAGTCCATGCCTGGCCCTATCTTCCTGCCAACAAGGCCAGACCCAAAGACAGGTTTTTTAATACAGCTTTTATTCCTGCCAGCCAGACCCATTTATGGCAAGATATTGAACCATTGGCGGAACCATTGGCGGACCATTTGGCCTGGGTGGAATGCCCGTCCCAACAGCAAGAAGCTCTTTCCATTTCTGTGATTTTGCGTGAGGCCCTGGAACAAAAAGACCGCACAGCTGCACTTGTTACACCTGATCGCAGCTTGGCTGAGCGTGTTAAGGCTGTTTTAAAACGCTGGGGAATCAGTATTAATGATTCGGCAGGGGATCGCTTGGTGCAAACCCCCGTGGCGGTATGTTGTTTTTTGATGCTGGACATGTTGGAACAAGGATTTACGCCGGTTAGTTTATTGGCATTTTTAAAGCATCCTCTGGTGCGGTTTGATTTTTCGCGAGAGGAAGTTTTGACTCAAACACGGTGCCTTGAACGAGAGAAGCTACGTGGAGTACAGCCCCTGGTGGATCTGGAGAAAATTGCCAAAGATCGGGGGGGTATTTTCACTGCATTACATCAAGCCACGGCAGATCTTCAGACATGCTATCGCCAAAAAGAGATAGACCCGGTCAAGTTGATGCGTCAAACGGCGGCTTGTTTACAGCAGATTCTGGGGGAAAGCTTACAAACAGAAAAAGCCCATACACAATTTTTTGAAGCATTAGCCCACCTTCAGGATCAGGCGGAAGGCATCCCGGCATTTTCCCCGCAGGAATGGCAAGCTGTGCTACGCAGCCTGTTGGCAGGCGAAAAAGTGCACCAGATGTATGGTCACCATCCGCGTCTGGCAATTTATGGGTTGATGGAAGCCCGTCTTTTAAAGGCAGATACGGTGGTGCTGGGGGGACTTAATGAAGAAACCTGGCCACCAGCCATTGAGGCAGATCCGTGGTTGAGTCGCCCAATGCGTGAAAAACTGAAACTTTCGCCCTTAGATAAACGCATCGGACAAACGGCACTTGATTTTGTGCAGCACCTGGTAGCGCCGACTGTGGTTTTGACCCGTTCTGAGCGGGTGAATGGATCCCCCACTGTGCCGTCACGGTTCTTGTTACGCTTGCAGACTGTTTTAGATAAGGTAAAGGAGCTAGAAAGTGTGCGTGCCCGGGGGCAGAAATATCTTTCTTGGGCGCAATCTTTAGAAGAAGAGTCAGAATTTACCCCGTGTAAACCGCCGTATCCTGCCCCGCCGGTTGCTATGCGACCAACTGAACTATCTGCCACTCGTATTGAAACACTGATGAGTGATCCTTACAGTATTTATGCCGAAAAAATCTTAAGCTTTGAATCTCTAGAGCCTTTAAATGCTGATCCAGGCGGGCGAGAACGCGGCAAGATTATTCATGATATTTTGGAAAGATATGTGCTGGAAACAAAGGATCTTTCTGCACCTC
>JANQSM010000139.1 GCA_028284025.1 Alphaproteobacteria bacterium
AGCCAGCCACACGCTTGCTGATATTCTGCGGAATGTACATGCCTGCCTGTGTGCTGCAGAGGAACATGCCCTGCCCATTTCTATTATGTGTACCCATCCGCAGCAAGCGATGTGGACTGCTCTTTATGAGAAAATAAATCAGGTTTCTCTCTCAGAAATGTTGCACCGGTGCTTGATAGCAGGCTGCCATATAAATATCTTTTTTTGGATGCCGTTAGAAATAGCACCCATAACAGAAAGACTCACGGGTTTAGCTTTTTTATACAATACCCTGGATATACGTCTTGCGGGTATGGAGATAGAAGAACCAGAATTAATCACTCCGTTTGTTATTGCGACCGAAAACTATATGACTGGCCCTATCGCAGCTTGTATAATCATGCCTCTTTCCGACATTCTAAGTTCTGATACGAAGGCAAAACCAGCCCGAGAATCTTATAACATTGTATTGGATGCAGAGGATATGGATGGCGAATCGCAAGAACCTGCAAGAATTGAAGTTTCCAGACATTTAGATATTATTGATAGAGCTTTTTCCATATCTGATTCAAGCCAAATATTAACGCCTGCTCAAATGCTTGCGATCCAGGAAAGAAGAAAAACAAGAGGGAACTAGGATTTATTGAAGAATGGTGCCGCCGGAGAGAATTGAACTCTCGGCCTCGTCATTACCAATGACGCGCTCTACCACTGAGCTACGGCGGCTTTTAAAAGATAGGTGGTATAAAGCCCTGATGATGTATCAAAGAAATGGGGGCGACGCAAGTACCCGCCTATTTTTTTGCTGATTTTTTTACTGATTTTTTTGCCGGCTTTTTGGTTTTGCTTACTGCTTTCGATTTAGCTGCAGGCTTGGCCTTTGCTTTTGGTTTAGCTGCTGCTTTCGGTTTTGTATTCTTGGAAGGCGACGTGCTTTTTTCTACTTTCGGTTTTGGTTTTGCATCCCATACCAGGCGCTGGTAAATAAAAGCAGTCGCCAACTGTGGCAGGACAATCATAAAGAACAGCCCGACAAAATCTAAAATAAATAATAGAGAAATTTGCACGGTGCCTTCAGGCATGTAAGACAGTACAATTCCGTACAAAATTGAAAACACGACAAAAAACGCCCCCATTAAAAACAGGAACACCAAAGTCATATACAAAAGATGGCCTTTTGTTTGATTCCATGATGTCACAAGAAGACATTCTTCTCCCAGGGCGGCAGCAGGCAATGCCATCAAAAACCGTAAAGAGGTTATGGCTGCCGCAAAAATGGCAAGCACCGTCATCATTTTCCATGCTAAAATCGGGCTACCCCCGCTGAAAATCAGGCTGCCGATAAACATTATAATTCCCAGCAGTAATAAGAACACCACCACCAAACCGATGAAAAACACGGTGATTTTTAACAGCGCAATTAACAATCGCGTTTCACTGTTTTGCCAACGAAACCCTAAGCGATTATTGGCTTGCATGAATTCATTCAAAAACACCATTCGGTATACATGCACAGCAATAATAGGGAAAATAAACAGGTTCACCACAAATTCAACGTTGGAGAATAACAGCTCCATCCCGTAAAAACCGTTAGCTTCCGCCACGTTATAAATAAAACTGATCAATGCGCGTAATAATACCAACGCCCAAATACTTTTAAGAATGCCTTCCCAGTTTTGAGTAAAAAACCGGGTGACGTTTTTCAAGGTGTCAACAACGGGTAGCTTTTCCATAAAAATCATGATAGGGCATTGATATGACCAAGACTACGAAAAAAACACACCCGCCTGATGATTTCTTTCCGTTGCGACTTAAAACGCAGCGCCTGACCTTGCGGGAATTTGAGGAAACCGATCTGGCCGATGTAATGGCTTATAATAACCGACCTGAATTTTATCGCTTTCTACCTATGCCAGAGCAAGATGAAACCACAACAAAGGCTTTTATCCAGCAATGCATCACCAACCAGCAGCAAACTCCACGCAGAATCTTCCAATTAGCCATTATCTTGCAGGATCAAGTCATTGGAGCGGTCAATTTGCGCAACATTGATCCGGCAAATAAAGCACTGGAAATTGGATATTCTCTAAACCCTGAATACTGGGGAAATGGCTATGCATTAGAAGCAGTCCAGGAAATGCTAACTTTCGGGTTTGAAAAACTTGCAGCCCGACGGATTACTGCTACGGCAGACATTGAAAATGAAAAATCCCAGCGGACTCTTGAAAGACTGGGCTTTGTGCGCGAAGGAAAACTGCGGGACTTTTCAAACGTGCGAGGTGCATGGAAAACCCATTTTTTATATGCTATGATTCAGGCTGATTTTGAGCAAAGGACTCATCTATGACCAGTGTCTCCAAGCAGCAAAAACGTGACGAAAAACAGCACCGTTTGGCTCAACAGTTACGGGATAATTTAAAGAAAAGAAAATCTCAAGCGCGGGAACGGAAAGAGAATAAAAAGTGAAACGGCTGATTGCCTTTGATTTTGACGGCACGCTGATCGACACAAAATCCGTTTATCAAGTTACCATTGAAAAATACTGTACTGCCAATGGCCTGCCATTGTTATGTTTTGAATCTTTTTGCAACAATTATGGGGAATATCACACAACCTTAAAAGGGTGGACTCACCTGCCACATGAAGAACAGCGCCGGCACCTACGCGCGTTTTGCCGCTGGACGGAACAGTCCCATAGCAATGAGCTGAATCTTATTCCCGCACTTCTTCCTAAGGTCAAAGAAACATTACACACCTTGCAGGATGCCGGACATGATCTGGTGATTGTCACCTCTCGCCCATCTTATTCTTTGGATGAACTTTTAAATCATTACCAATTGCAGGATCTTTTTTCGGCAAATCGATCTCATTGTGATTTGGAAGGCCGGGGCCATCGCCCTAAACCACATCCAGATAAATTGTTATGCGTTATGGAAGAAACCGGACATGCCCCTGATACCACCGTGATGGTTGGGGACACCGTGTGGGATATTGATATGGCCCATGCCGCGGGAACAACATCTGTAGCCGTGCCGTGGGGGTACCACACGCTTAAGCGCCTGGGCACGTCTAATCCACATTTTACAGTGACATCGTGTTTGAGTGAAATGAGTGAGTACCTTACTTACCGCCATTAACGTAGCCGTAGCCGTGGCCCGCAGGAACCACTGGGGAAACATTTTGCAGGATTAACTCACAAGCTTTTTTTACAAGCGTGTCATACAAAACTTTTTTGGCATCCGAGTACCTGCTTTTGGTGTCTGCATGTGCGTCCATATGCCTTGCTTGTGCTTGTGCGTGCGCTTGGGATTCATAATCAAGCCCATCCGCCATTGAAAATACATAAGCAGCAGAAGAGAAGTTGTGCAGGAGTTTCTGCAAACCTGCCATCCGGCCCAATGTATTGACAAATTTAGCAGACACAGGATCCTTGATTTTGCCCATAAAAGTCTGGCACATCCCCATGGCTTCTAAAAACGCCGGTGTGAATCTGTTCACATTTGTTCTATTGGTAGATGCCTTGACACCTTTAACCTTAAGAATACGTTCCTCAATTTCTAAACTTAAATCATCCTCGGCCTGTCTTTGCTGATGAAATACAAGCGCCTGATAGTAAAACGTAACAACCCGATCAAATATATAAAGCCTTCTATCTTCAGGTGCCTGACCTTTAAGAGCACGCAGAAAATCACGACCCCCAATATAGTTGGCGAGTTTACTAATTTTGGCATATTCTTCTGAGTCCTGAGCATTCAATAGAATCCTTGTCATACGCTCTATAAATTTCTGGAAAGGGCTCTTTTGAGTATGAGTGTGATGCAACAGGTTGATATTGGCAAACTGCAAAACAGTCATGCAAAAATAATGGTCAATCGTTAGAAGTTCTCCAGGATCTTTCAAAAGACTTTCATGCATTAGATCCTGGCCTTTCACTGCAATGCAGAAAATCATTAAAGCCTGATCATCTGTCATATCATCCAAACTGGTTTCTTTACCCCCCATCATATAGCTCAGTGCCTCAGTTCCCAGCACATACCCGGCAATACCTCGGATAAATTGATTTGCCGGATCATAACGGATCGCCTCCATCACCAGCTTCATCCCAGGCAATCTAAAAGATTCCAGTTCTTCCTGAAATCCCCAATTGAGCAAACGCGTATTCATACCCTGTCCGTTAGTGCGGTTCTTATGCGCCAGCCCATATAGGGCACAAACGCGGGCATGCCTTATTTCTTCCGGAGTACGCGTGATCTGCTGGTCGGCATCCTCAAACAACCTGTCAAAAGTTGATTGACCCTCTGTCAACATTTTTGATTCATCCGGTAACTGGCTGGTCGTATGCTGATACAAAGGTCCACATACGTTTTCTATATGCGTTTCAAACGCAACAATGCCAGGTCTGTTTGTTTCTAATCCCCATGGACGGTGCGTTGACTGTAATCGAACCAAACGTTCTACGTATTTTAAATGAAACTCATCCCCTAAATCGACTTCAGTCAAGACTTCTCTATAAGCCAGATCCATCTGCCTAATCAATTGGCAAGCATGAGGATCATCTATCATCGAAATTTTTGCAAACTGCTCCAACAAATCTACAAGCTCAAAACAGTATTGCATCCTGTCTTCCAGACTCATCCCCTGAATAGCCTGGATACGCTCTCCTTCTCTCAGTCCGCGCACTTTGGGTGTAAGATCAGCGCCCATGTTTCTGCCTACCATAAATTGTTGAAATGACTTCCATTAATATCCCCAAAGAACACAGTTGTCAACATAACAGATAAAAGCTTGTGATCGCATGAAAACTGCGGTAAAAAAGGCGTTCCGAAGATCATAAAAAAACAAAAGGGAGCCTGTATTTCATGTCCGTCATGCCCGATTCGTGGATTCGCCAGCAATGTATGCGCAACGATGCGCCACCAATGATTGAACCGTTTGAAGAGTCATTGAAAAAAGACAGCATGATTTCTTATGGAGTATCTTCCTATGGGTACGATACCCGGGTTTCGGATGAATTTAAAATTTTTACCAACGTGAACTCTTCCATCGTGGATCCGAAAAATTTTGATGATAATGGTTTTGTAGACCGTAAAACCGATGTGTGCATTATTCCACCCAACAGTTTTGCCCTGGCCCGCACGGTAGAATACTTTCGTATCCCGCGCGATGTGATGGTTATTTG
>JANQSM010000177.1 GCA_028284025.1 Alphaproteobacteria bacterium
GCCGTACCCGGATCTCCGGTGGACCCCCGTTGCCGCGGCACAAACTTACTGATCAAGGAAGGAGCTGCCTTGATAGAAAATGCTCAGGATGTTATTGACGGATTAAAATCATTTGACACTCCAAAGATCGTGGCAGAAGAGCCACAAGGGTTTGCCAACGAAAATGAGATAGAATTTGACGAACAGGCGATTGAAAGCCATCGTGACAAAATTATAAATCTTTTGTCCACCAGTCCGATTAATGTTGACGAATTGATCAGACAATGCGAGTTATCGGCTATGGTAGTCTCAACGGTGATGCTGGAATTAGAACTGGCAGGCCGTGTTGAACGTTACCCGGGTAATCAGTTTGCCTTGGTAGCATAGAGAGCGTGAAGACATATAAATTAAAGAGAGGCCAACTTTGGATACTGTCGTAATTGTCGAATCACCGGCAAAAGCAAAAACAATCAACAAATACCTGGGCAATAACTTTCAGGTAGTGGCCAGCTATGGTCATGTGCGCGACCTGCCTTCCAAAGACGGATCCGTAGAACCAGATAACGCTTTTGCCATGCACTGGGAATCTGACGGTCGTAGTTCTAAACAGGTCAACGAAATTGCCAAGCTGGTTAAACAGGCTGACCGCCTTGTTCTGGCAACTGACCCGGATCGCGAAGGAGAAGCTATTTCCTGGCATATTCTGGAAATCTTGAATCAGAAAAAAATTCTTGGTGACAAAAAAATTGACCGGGTGGCCTTTAATGAAATTACTAAACGTGCTGTGCAGGATGCTATGGCCCAGCCACGATCAATTGATCAACAATTGGTGAATGCGTATCTGGCACGACGGGCTTTGGACTATCTGGTTGGGTTTACATTGTCTCCTGTTTTATGGCGCAAACTGCCGGGCAGCCGGTCTGCCGGACGGGTGCAATCTGTCGCCCTGCGTTTAATCTGTGAGCGTGAGGAAGAAATTGATCTTTTCAAACCTCAAGAATATTGGAGCGTTACCGCCGATGCTATCAATCCAAAGGGAGATGCTTTTCAAGCTAACCTGACCCATGTCTTTGGAGAGAAGCTGAAGAAATTTGATCTGGGCAATGAAGCGCAAGCAACCAAAGCCGTAGAAGCCGTCAAGGCTGGCACTTTCAAAGTAGCGACAGTTACAAAGAAACAAGTCAACCGCCATCCATCTCCTCCATTTACAACCTCCACCCTGCAACAGGAAGCTTCACGCAAGCTGGGTTTTGGGGCTACACGTACCATGCGCACTGCCCAAAGTCTGTACGAAGGTATCAGCATTGGGGGAGAGACTGTCGGTTTGATTACTTATATGCGAACTGACGGCGTGCAACTAGCCCAGGATGCTATACAGGGTATCCGTGATTTGATTGGCAAAGATTTTGGTAATAAATATGTGCCAGGCCAGCCCAAGTATTATAAGAGCAAAGCTAAAAACACCCAGGAAGCGCATGAAGCTATTCGCCCAACTGACGTGTTCCGCCATCCAAAAGAGGTGGCCCGTTATTTAAATGACGACCAAAAACGTTTGTATGAATTGATTTGGAAGCGCACTGTTGCTTGCCAAATGGAAAGTGCCACCCTGGACCAAGTTACTGCCGACATTTCTGATCAGATCGGCACAATAACATTGCGTGCCACTGGCAGTGTGATTGCTTTTGATGGTTTTATCAAAGTCTATACGGAAGGTCGGGATGATTCTGACAGTGATGATGATAAAAATAATATCTTGCCGCCTTTGAAACAAGGTGACGTAATTGACTTAAAGAAAGTCATTCCGGAACAGCATTTCACCAAGCCGCCACCGCGCTATACCGAAGCCAGTCTGGTAAAGAAAATGGAAGAGCTGGGCATCGGACGGCCATCAACTTATGCTTCGATTATGCAGGTGTTGCAGGACAGAAATTATGTGCGCCTGGAATCCAAACGCTTTATTCCGGAAGATCGCGGCAAGGTAGTGACGGCTTTCCTGGCCAGTTTCTTTACCCGTTATGTGGAATACGATTTTACTGCCCGCATGGAAGAAGCACTGGACCGAATCTCTGCCGGGGAGGTTGAATGGAAAGACATACTGAATGAGTTCTGGAAAAATTTCAAAGCAGCGGTAGATGAAACCAAGGACCTGCGTATTTCTGAAGTCCTGGATGCTTTAAATGATATTTTGGGACATTACTATTTTCCCAAAGATGAAAATGGTGCCGTCACACGCACCTGTCCATCTTGCAAGATTGGGGAATTAAGCATCAAGCTTGGCAAGATGGGGGCTTTCATTGGGTGTGACCGTTACCCAGATTGTAATTATACCCGCCCCCTAACCGTTCTGGAAGATGGCGCAGAAGCCGGTGATGAAGTACAGTTCCCCAAAGAGTTGGGAGCTCATCCAGAATCTGGCGATATGATTACCTTGCGTCTTGGCCCGTACGGACCATACGTGCAACTGGGTGAAGAACGCGAAGATGGCAGCAAACCCAAACGCGCCACCCTGCCCCGAAATTTGGCACCAAAAGATGTAACTTTGGATCAAGCGGTTGAATTGCTACGCCTGCCTCGTGATGTAGGTAAGCACCCTGAAACCGGCAATATGATTGTTGCCAACACCGGTCGCTTTGGTCCCTACATTGCCCATGACGGGGTATTTGTTTCTTTGAAAGAAGAGGAAGAGTTATTTA
>JANQSM010000196.1 GCA_028284025.1 Alphaproteobacteria bacterium
TATTCAAAGTGACCATGTAGAATTGGTGATTCCAAATGGTATGGCAGAACATAGGATGTTGAAATTTGCTGAGCAAAAAGCGAGTTGGATTTATAAAGCCATGCAGAAAAATAAGGCAGCGAATTCTGGCCCACCCCCAATGCCACGTATTTTTAAAGAGGGTGCCCAGATCCTGTATCGGGGGCAATGGCATACTGTGAAAATTATCCGTGAAAAGGCTCGAAAAATAGAAATTGCTGAAGAAGGTGATATTTTTGAAGTAAGCGTGCCCGTGCATTTGGGGGAAGATATTTCTGACAAAATTGAAAAAGCATTTCGGCTTTTCTTTAAGCAAACCTTGTTATATGAGGCGCAAGTGCTGGCAGAGCGTTATGGTCCAAACCTTGGAAAAAAGCCGAAAGAAATTCGTATTAAGCGGCAAAAATCTCGCTGGGGGAGTTGTTCTACCAAAGGCAATATCAATCTGAATATTGCCCTTATTTATACACCAGTTGATGTTTTTCAATATGTAGTAGTGCATGAACTTTGTCATCTAAGGCATCAGAATCATTCAAAAAAATACTGGGATCTGGTGGCATCTTTGTGGGGAGACTATAAACCTCAGGAAAAATTTCTGCGCCAGAACGGTCCTTACCTTTTATAAAAATTTTTTATGTAACCAGGCTCGTTTTTTTTGCAATTGGTATTATATAGATTAAGGCTTTTAGCAAAAGAACGTGGATATGACCTGGTAAAAAGTTTTTTAGAAATTCTCATAGTGAGCAATGTTCTTCCTACCATTCTAAAGTGAACGTTGAACCCTCCGGCTACCTATTTTTATGGGTAGCCGTTTTTTTTATGCCTTAACTTTTTGTTTCAGAACGTGACTCAAAAACATGCTAAACAGAATGGCAGTTAGAAAGAAATAAAACCCGGGCATCAGTGCCGCGTTGGCAACATGGCTGGCCTTGACGCTAAAGACCACAAGGGCAGCTACAAAAACATCCAGCATAGACCATTTACTGGCCATTTCCAGGATATGGATCAATTGAATATTTTTTGCTGCAGGTGATTTTTTGATCTTTAAATTAATCCAGAATGCGGTGAAAAGCTTGAAGGCTGGAAAAAGAATGGAGAATAAAAATATAATAATTGCAATAAGATAGTCGCCATTCTTAAATAAAGATATAATTGATTCGGTGATGGAAAACTCATCCTCAAAAATAAAAAGCCGATCTACTCTTAGAAACGGCATAAATAAACCGGAGATTAAAATGATAAAAGTTATCCCTACCCAGAGGGAAAACGTTTTTTGTACAAAAAGGGTCAGTTTGGTAAAAAGTGCGGACATGGATCTGAAGTGCCTCAAAGGTTAGGCCGTTAAATTTTCAACAGATTAGCACTTTTCTCGCTGAATGTAACAGGAATACTGACAGATTTTATTTCACACAGATCGCTTTTCAGCTCTTCACATACATAGACCGTACCTTGCAAAGTGTATGTTTTTGCAGGGTTTATATCTGGCAGAAGCAGGGTGCCAGATTGCAAATCTTTTACCTCATAGGTTTGAATATGCTTTTTATCTTCATTAAACAGAGCCAGATAACTTGGGGCCAGATCATTGACTTTCAGGTTGTTTAAAATCTCTAAGTCAATGACGGGGCTTTCCTTGGTGATGACCAGATTTGATTTCTCAGAAAGGTTGGGGAGGTTTTCCGCTTTAACATAAGCAATTGTTTTACCTGGATAGTCTATTTCAAGTACCGAAAGTGTGTTTTGGCCATTCTCAAAATAAACAACCTGATGATTATTGGTATCAACAATGTAGGTTCTTCCTGATGGTGTAATGACAACATCATTAGGTTCGCTGAGGCGGGATTGACTGAAATTTCCGCGAATTCGACCTTCTTCCCCGGTTCCAATCAGTGTGGTGACCTTGCCGGTTTTTATATCATATTGCCGCAAAGCATGATTATAAGAATCTGCGAGCAGGATATAATCTGCCGCTGCATCCAAGCCAATGGCGTGTTGCAGCAAGGCGTCTTTGCCTGTGCCATCTTTTAGGCCAAAATCAAACAAACCTGTCCCGATCAGAGTCTTAATGCTGTTATGTGCTCCATCAATGACGCGTAAGCTGCTGGTTTCTGAATCCACAAAATAGAGTTTTCCATTCACAACAGATAAGCCTGATGGCTGAGAAAGTGAGTTAAATGGTAAGGGACCGTCATCGATATACTCCCGGCCATTTCCTGCAAAGGCTCTCACTTCGCTCTTTTCCAAGTCATAGGCCAGCAGTTGGTGGGTGCCGGCATTTGCAATAATAAGCTGGGTTTCATCAGGATAAAACGCTAAATCCCAAGGTGAAGCCAATTCCGCTTTATCTGTACTTATCGGCTTGGGGGAAAGAATGGGCCCGCGCTGACCGTTCCCGATCAGGCTGGTGACTTTCCGGGTGGTTAAATCTGCTGTCCGTAAGCGGTGGCCATAGGTATCAGCGATGTAAAGCGTGCCATCCTTAAATGCCATGCCTTGTGGGCCGTTAAATTG